>JAIRYX010000452.1 GCA_031267635.1 Planctomycetaceae bacterium | reverse complement strand
AACTATTATGTGCATGTTGGAAATTGAGTAAATGTCCAAATCGCACATTTGATCCAAGCGAACCGGAACGTTCTATGATAGGTCTGGGACTTCCTTCAACTGCTGTTGTCAAATCGGGCGGTGTTGCCCATAACTGATCTGACAATAAGTAGTTGGTCATATATAACGACGGTGGATCAGTAGATTGTCTTGCCTTGAATTTATCCACAAACTCCACACCGAAACGACCGGGCGAACTTGCCGGAACTTGCATCACTTCATACGAATTAGCAAACGGGGCATTGTTCCAAGCCAAATGTTGGGATGTAGTAAGAGTAATATCTGTCACTGATTCTGGAGCATTTGTTGGGATTGCATTCAATAAAACAGGCGCACCAAGGTAAATACGTTTGGGATCATCAAAATCGTTATCATCAATTCCCATTCCTATCGTCGGGGTGTTGGCTTGTACGAAACTCATTGGAACGACCATTGGTGTAGATGGCGGTGCTGTTGTCAAATTCGGGTGCATTAATCTATAATCAGTTCCCAAACGTCCGAGTGAATGAACTGGAAATTGTGCAAAAGCCAAAGTATCAACAGGAACGGTATAAGACGGTTGATAAGGAAGATGAACTGTTGTGTCTGGTAACGATGAAAAATCAATTGCCTGAAAAACACCGCTTTTCTCTGCTTCAGTTATACGTGAACTATCCACCATCTTGTTTTTCGGATCATCAAAAATATCTTCACTCAAATCCAAATATCGATCCCAAAGATTCGGCAAATAACGAGCAAAACTGAGTAATGTATTTTCAACACCCCATTGACGCGATGAAAAATATTTTGTTGCCGTTCCTTCTTTTAACGACGGTTCAAAATAATTTTCCTCTTCTTTTTCAAAAGCGTCACGCTTTTCGCCAGAATACACCTTCAGGTCAAACATATTCCAGTCCACTGTAATATAAGGATTCTTGTCAGGATCATATGCCCGCAACGGGTCGGCAAGCCGTTGTAAAAATGCTGATTTGTAGAACGGAGCAACACCGTTTCCGACAAGACCAGCTTGGGAAAGAGGCATTGTGTTACCACTTACTTTTTCTTGCGGATTCGCAACTGTAGCTTCATACGTTGCTGTTTCCGGATCTTTTGTCTCTAGTGGAAAATATGCGCGGTTTGCCTCAGGTTTAGTATAATAAGCGGAACGGTACGGTTCTGAAATACTGAACCCTATCCCAACTGGATACAAAAGTCCTGTTCCAAGTCCTATGTTTTGTTCGTAATTACCTTCTGACCACGTTGTTCCCCAACCCGGTATCATGTTTGATGTTGAAACTTCTGCCGCCGCAACCATCCATTTATATGTACCTATAGGCGACGACATAGCAATCAAGTTTGTCAGATTGATTTCAGGACATATTATATTGCCGTCGGTATCTTTTATACTGCCGTAGGTATTCATATAAACTTGCGAAGTCAAAAACGTTTCCACACGCGGACCGACAACAAGATATTGATTTGGCACTAGTATCAAAGGTGTATCTGCCGTATCTTGGGAGTGATTATAATAAGTATTTTCATCGGAACTGGCAGGTTTCATGGAAGTAAACCATACAATCCGATCAATTGAAATCGGTTGTGGTTTAAGTTCAGCCGGAACCCAACTCCCTTTTAAAAGAGAAGGGTTACTCAACTGAAATGAGAATATCTCGCCAAATTTTTTCAGATTATGTAAAATACTGTAATCCATGTTAGCTTCTGTAGTATATTGACCGTCAGACAACGACTTTCGGGTGTAATTACTTTCACCAGCGACAACTCGCCAAATGGGATTGTTATAGCTATTAACTTTGCTTACCTCAAGATTTTTTCCATTATAAATCTCTTGCGGATAGTTCGGGCGGTTTGGATCGGCGGCACAATACAATTCTAAAAATGCGGAACCTTCCGGCATACGAATTTGATCATAACACGAATCTAAATGATTTTGTATTTGAGCAAGAGTAGTTGGATCAGGATTATTAACAATATTGTAACTCCACTGTCCATCGCCTTGTGTACTAATAGTAAGATAATTCGAATTAGCATTATAAAATGCTTTCGTCAATGCATAACCACCGCATTGTGTATCCGCCACATTTCTATTATGAAACGCCAGTGTTTCCGTCAAAAGTAAGTCAGGACGTTCCATTCCCCAAATCAAACGATAATTATTATGTGCCGCACTGATACGCGAAAACTCATCGGTGAAAAGCGACACACCACTGCCGTCTGTTCCCCAACCGTCGCCGTCAAACGGATTCACATCAAAAATGAACGGAGTCATAATTGCGTCCACATCGGTAAACTCGACAAGATTAATTGACCATTGCGCTAGCCGTGTTGCCACTAATTCTCTGCAAACTTGATAAAATAGTTTTTGGTCGTTTCTGGCTTTTTGCAGATTATTTTTTTCTTCTGGTGTCAGATTGTTTCCGGAAATTTTTTTAGCTTCTAACACTTTTTCTACTGCTTCCGCACTTTGACATACACTAAACAGATCATTGATGGCTGTTGCCTCAAGGAAAGACGGTTCAATATAGGGATAAACAACACAACGAGTGTTTGTGTTTTTCATATCAGCATTTGGATATTCTAATAAATCAATATTTGGATTTGTCAAATTATCACCTATATTCCAACATCCGGTTTCCCAAACGCCATACAATTTGTCATACGACAATGCCATCAAAATAATATAAATTCCCCTCGCTAATTTCATCCGCTCATAAAGAGCGTTTTCATAATTCGGTGTACTACCGTTAAGTTCCATC
Source organism: Planctomycetaceae bacterium (assembly GCA_031267635.1). GTDB lineage: Bacteria > Planctomycetota > Planctomycetia > Pirellulales > Thermoguttaceae > WRMR01. The sequence goes on along the minus strand of JAIRYX010000452.1, from coordinate 26,855 downwards.
GTCAAGTCTTCAACCAATTTATTCAAATTGACTTTGCCGCCTTGACGTACTTCTTCCGGTAACATCGAAATCAACAGATTTGTAATACCGTCAACATCAAATGTTCCATCTACTCGTTTTTGTTCTTTCCGCACGCATTCACGAATTAATGCGAAAATGCTTGAAAATTCTTGATCGGCAAGCGCAGGTCCGGGAACCGGCACATCGTTTGACATTGTTGTTGTGTTGTATCGGGCAAGTTTCAATGCACCGGGTAACTGATCTCCAGTAAGATTCCCTGCCATATTTCTTTCATCGCGGAATATTGCACGCAATCTATCCGGCAGTGAATCTTTGTCGCCATCTTTGTTTCGCAAAATCGCTTCCAATTCCGACAACGTGAACGGTTGGTCATACGGCGTTTTACGGTTTGGGTCAAATAAATAAGGAAATGTGTCGTTAGCTCCCAATGGCACAGCCGTGTTACCTCTCCATGTATTGAAAGGATCGATCGTAAAAGGAACATTATCAAAACTATTATATCGATTACCAAGCGGATCAAGCACAGGTATATTATTTGCTACATCAAATAATATACTATAATCCCAGTAATCCGGTAACATACCAACGCGATTTCCCAGTGCGGCGGCAGTTGTTGCTTGATCATAAAATCCCGGCAAACCTAAAAATTGCTCTAACACCGAATTGGTAAATGAAGTAGGAACGTCATTGCGCGGAATAAACTCCATTTTTTGCGAATCCGCATAACGCCCGTTATTACCTATTAGTAACTGTTCTGCAATAATAACATTAACATCCGGCAGCGTAATCGGATTCGATGTAAACATTGCGCCAAATCCATGTAACAGATTCACGCCTGCTGGGCCAGAACCAGAGCCATATGAAAAATTAGTAATATCCTTTACCAAATCTGTACGATTTCCATGAGCATTTACATTCAACTTGCCGTCAAGGTCTTCAATGAGAATCCCGACAAGCGGTTTATATGGTTGTCCTTGCGCGTTGAAACGGACAGGAAGTCCCACGTCAAGCCAAACGCTGTCGCGCAATCCGTCGCCGTCGTTGTCAAGGTCAAGGTATTGTCCAGTAGTGTCGGCAAGACGAGCACGCAAATCATTGAAAAAATGAGTATTTGTTGGGTCATAAGCCAATGGCGGGTTTGAACCGTCAAAATTCGGGTGGTCGAAAGGCAAAGGGCGCATAACAACTTTTCGCATGGAATCGAAATCGGTTGCCCAATCTCTCACTAACCACGGTCTGTGATATGACGGAATCACAACGGATTTTTCGGGATCAATTCCCAAATCGTTACCGCCATCGCTTATGAATTTCGGATCAATCCACGCAAGGAACGGCGACCGCGCATCCGGCGCAGTGTAATCGGGATTAAGCGACCATTCAAAGCTGTCAAGAAGGTTTCCGAATTCAGCAATATTGCTATTCGTTTTCGGTGCGTTCGGATTCAATTGCAAAGCATAAGGAATAGAATCTGTATCCTCATCAACAGCCGTTAATCTCGGTTGAATATAATTGACGCAAAAATCCACAATCGGCTTACCGTTTACATCAAGAGGTAATTTAGGAGGCACATATCCCGCACCGGTTCCACTGTATGCCGGCGGATTGATGTAAAAATTATAATCAGTGGGGCTTCCTGTTATTGTTGTCGGGTCTTGAAGATTTGCAATGGGCCACACATCCACATAATATTGATTTGCAACAACATCATCATACCCTGACTGAACGATCCTTGCGCTCAACCATTTTTGCGGGTCGGAAGGGTTGCGGACCGTAAACACGTTTCCAATCGTGGACAACCAATCTACCAAACTTGTCGGTTCATCGCCGGAGCTATAAGAGAGATAATAACGTTGTAATTCTCCATTTTTTCCGCTCACATTTCCGTATTTAGCATAACCTGTCAAGCCATGAATCCCATGCGGTTCGCCGTACATATTTTCCGCAATGCTGAACGCGCGGATGACGGACGTTTTGGAATTACTGCCGACAAGAATGGCTTCTAACGCCTGTTGCAGGTCGTCGTCGGGCGAAGAATCGGTGTAGCGTCCGATTTTCGACGCGCTTTCCGCCTCGCGGTATTGTTGGCTCGTTACGATCAAAAACGTCGCAATGAGCATAGCGAACATCGTCATCATCGCTAACACAAGTAGTAAAATCACTCCGCTGCGCCGCGTTGTATTTTGTATTTTTTTATATGTGGTCATGATATATCTCCTTTGGAAAGTAAAAGTGAAAAGCCGCTCAAGTCGAATTTCAACTCTGTGATTAAACTAACCAATTGCTTAATTTTTCGTTTTTAACTTACTTCACCATTCTTTCGGTTTGAAATTTTGGGGAACTTCTATTTTCATTGTGTCGCCGGATTGCGTGATGACATACATTCCGGCTTCAATTGTCGCTTCTTTGATTTCATCAAAGAAAACAGCGCCGGCAATAGCGCCGATGATTTTTCGGTTGTCATTTTTTTCGATCATGTATTGCCGTAAAATTTTCAATCGTTCAATATGATGCGGAATATCTTTCTCTGTCGGCTTGGTTTTAACTTCTACAGCAACGATTGCCGTCCCGTTTTGCAACAAAATATCAATTTCAGTGAGTTTCTTTTGAGTTTGTTTATCTATAACAGAATCATTAGCACATGCTCTCTCAAAATGATAACCAAGTTCATTAAAACGTTCTACAATACTTGGCGCTACCAAATGTTCCGCAAGCTCACCGAAACTGTTATGCAAACCGCCCATCTGTTTACTAAGTTTTGATATTTGTTTGTCCGTTTTCTGCATTTGTTGTTTGAGTTCTTGCAACTGCAAAGCATTTTCCTGCATAATCGCCCAAACACTTTCAAATGTGGCACCTTGCGGCAATTCGGGAACTTGTGACATTTGACAATCTCCTTGAAAGTGAAAAATAAGAAATTGCGCAAGCGGAATTTTTATTAGACCTTTTCTCTAACCCTATCAATAGAGCGAACACTATTCAAAAACAGTTATTTTTGTATTTACCTGTTTTACCTAAATGACCTGATGTGAAGTTAGAGAAAAGGTCTATTCTGTGATTAAACTAACCAATTGCTTAATTTTTCGTTTTTACCTTACTTCACCATTCTTTCGGTTTGAAATTTTGGGGAACTTCTATTTTCATTGTGTCGCCGGATTGCGTGATAACATACATTCCGGCTTCAATTGTCGCTTCTTTGATTTCATCAAAGAAAACAGCACCGGCAATAGCACCGATGATTTTTCGGTTGTCATTTTTTTCGATCATGTATTGTCGTAAAATTTCCAATCGTTCAATATGATGCGAAATATCTTTTTCTTTCGGCTTGGTTTTAACCTCCACCGCAACGATTGCCGTCCCGTTTTGCAACAAAACATCAATTTCAGTGAGGGTCTTTTGAGTTTGTTTATCTATATCAGAATCATTAGCACATGCTCTTTCAAAATGATAACCAAGTTCATTAAAACGTTCTACAATACTTGGCACCACCAAATGTTCCGCAAGCTCGCCGAAACTATTGTGCAAACCGCCCATCTGTTTACTAAGTTCTGATATTTGTTTATCCGTTTTCTGCATTTGCCGATCCGTCTCTTGCATTTGTTGTTTGAGTTCTTGCAACTGCAAAGCATTTTCCTGCATAATTGCCCAAACACTTTCAAATGTGGCACCTTGCGGCAATTCGGGAACTTGTGACATTTGACAATCTCCTTGAAAGTGAAAAATTGCGCAAACGGAATTTTAACTCGGTGATTAAAATAATCATTTGCTTAACTTTTCGCTTTTAACGTTTTCTATTTCGGCATTGTTGTTTGATAAACATTCACCACGCCGTCGCATAACACGGCGTAAACCGGTGAATTGCTTGCCCCTTCCCATTGTGGCCCGATGAGAAAAACACGGCGTTGAAAATTTACTCCGTCTTGCGTTATTTCGTCGCTTCCGGCAATGCGGTACCATTGCGCAACCAACGTGCCTTCCAGCGCACCTCTTTTATAAGCTTCGTCCAATGTTGTACTTCGACCAACTAGCAAAATCCATTTTATCGACGACAAATCCAAATCGTCCGGTTTGTTTGAATTAAGCGTGATTCTTCCTCCGGCAACGTCGATTGTATCGGCAATTGCTGGATTATCATAACCTGTCTTCAATCTTCGTATTGGTTGATATGCCGCATTTGCATCGTAAAATACGTCGCGCCGATGGAAAACAACCGCCGCGACATTGTATTCTTTGATATTCTCCGGCAAAGTATAACCTGCCGATGTTCTACCTGCACGAGTAACAACATTGTCTTGCGGTACAACCGGCGTTATCATATAAAGCCAACTAAATTCCCCAGCAGTCAAATTTTTATAAGCTGGCGTTCCCCCCGAATTTTTAATTAGCGTAGGACGAGATGAAGAATCTTCTTGCGCGAAAATAGTGTCGTCGCCCCAAACAAATTTTCTATCTAAATCGGTTTGATTGAGAAAAGGATTAGAAGCATACAAATTATCATCATCGTTTCCTGATATACCAGGATTTAACACGAATTGTCCAAAATCACCGGGTAACGGCGGTGTATCCTTCGTTCGCTCAAACATCCCTAACGGATCAACGATAAAAGGATCAGCGATAACATTACCGCCGCTGTTAATAAGACCGTTAGCATTCAGCGTTTCCGGTTTGTACCAATCAGCGAGGCGGATTTGTGCTAATGCGCCGCGTCCGCATGCGCCGCTGGAGTCAAGAATGTTCATCCGGTTGAGTTGGTACGCGCCAAATGGAATCGCGGACAACACCGCCATCAGTCCAAACGCCAGCACAAACACCGTCGCCAAAACTTCCATCAGCGTCAAAGCGTTACGGCGCAACATCTGTTGATTATTCCCATTGGAGGTTATGTTCAAACTGGTCATGATTTTCCTCCTCGTGACATTTTATGATAATGAAATTTGTTGATTGATAGTTCGTTTTAATAAGGGACACTAAGGACAAAAGGGACTTTGGGGACGTGGTGAATAATAAACATTGTCTTAAAAAACGAATTTTCAAGTGAGGCGTCTATTGTATTTTGTCTTGTGGTTGCGCATGATTCCGCCGCTGCGCGGTTGGTTGTTATTTCACTTCTTCGTCAAGGAGATTTTGTGCAAATTCACGAGAATTTTTATAACTAGTAAGCTGAGCTTTTTCACCAGTACTACCCCCCCAAATATGAACACGGTTTGTTCTTACCAAACCATTTCGCGGAAAAATTGTTACCCAATAATTATTCAAATCTTGATAATTTCGGCTTGGGTCAGCTTCATTTGGAAGATAATCGTTGGAGTTCTTTCCATTTACCCAGCAACCGATACGTTCCCAAACCCCAATACATAAAAAAATGGGTTCAGGTGGAATCTTACCACTACTCTGATTGTCCTCCTTATTCTGATAATAAACTTTATCTACATCACCAGTTGGTGAAAACATAACTGTCACAGCACTATCATCATCGGGAGCTTTGGATGTAAAATCGTCGCGGATAACCGTTAACCGATTAAGGTTATGTGTTTCACTTCGAATAGTATTACCTTCTTCGTCGTAATAAGGTTTGTCATTACTAGCACCAATTCCCGAACAATCAAGATCAACAACAACGCCTTGCGGCAAGGCAACTGGTGCTGCCATTGTCGGTGCAATTTTATTCGGTTGCGGTTGACGATAAACGCGAAAACGGACTGGATTGTCTGTATTGGAAAAATCGGGTTCCGGTAAACCGTAATTAGGATTTTTATTAGGGATAAGATCATCATTAAGCGGATCCCTTTTCATATCAATGTAAAAGGTAACTCCGTTTTTAGTAATTGTATATTTGGGTCCTTTAAAGGCACATTGGAGCAAATCTCCGCTATTGACGAGTTTGTCCCAATATGCTGATTCAGCGTTATGAACACTTGGATCGTTCCAATTCGCACCATTCCAACCACAAAATTTAATGATTCCTATTTTCGTCGAAGGATTAAAATCAATAATTGCGTGAACATCTTTCACCGATCCTGAATACGGTTTCGGTTCGGCGACTTGGCGCATAACAAGCGACGCGCCGTTGTAAGGATAATCGTTGCCTTCTTTGATTCCCGTATAACGCTCGAACCGGACGCCGACTGTGCGTCCTTCTTCCATCGCGCGAGCTCGTGCTTGCGTCAAGTATGTTGAAACAATGCTCGCGCCGTTTTTGACTTTATTCGACGCCAACATTGGTTTGACCGCCGGAATGCTCACCGCAACGACAATCGCCATGATAGTGATGGTCACGAGAAGTTCCACAAGCGTCAGAGCCGCACGATTCGTTATTCGTGTTTTTCGCATGATAATCACCTCAATACCATATGATTGTGAATGATGTTATGATTTGCGCCGTTTGACAACGGTGCGCCTAACTGCCAATGAAATGGATCAACAACCAATGCAGGAATTTTTTTCCCTGTGTCATCTGTCGGATACAATTGAACGCCGAAATTACGCCAAAATCCGTCATCAGCAGCATCATCAGCAGCAGCAGGAGCATTTCCACCAGTGTAACCGCCGGATGACATGATAACCGGTAACAATGTCCAACCGTGAAATGTTGGATGCGTTGGATCATCTTTACTTACTCCCAACTCTATAGAATATTGATTCCATAGTAATTGAGAGTCTTTTAATTTTAATCTTCCACCGACTTCCGTCGGATCAAGCGGATCAGACATTGCTTCTGATGTAGCCGTGTCACTTATATCCGGTTGGCGGTCGCTTAATTTCAATCCCGACGCCCAGCGAAGAAAATAAATCGGATTTCCCCAGCCATCAACAAAATAACTTAAACCATCTTCATCCGTCCGAATTTCATGGTCGAAAAACAATTCGCGCGCTTCGGGATTGCCGTACATGACAATTAAATACAAACATTTCGCGGAACCAAAATGATTGACTGTATCGGCGTCACTTCGTTCAATTGCGCTGTTGTATGTTGCTAAATATAATTGACGTAACGGCGATACGGATACTTGTGTATCTGCCGATGCAATAATAACGCCGCCGATGCGAAATAGAAATCGTGTGTAGTCGTCTCCATCCCTTAAGTTAGGTTGATAGATTTCATCCCAGTTGCTCGGCATTTCCATACGGATTAAATCACGTTTACACCAAAGAATTGCCGCTTGCGTCACTCTCGCTCTTTCCTCTGAAGACGCATTTGATGAAATACTAAGATTTGTTTCAACCCGCCGGTTGTCATAATTGGCGTACATTTCCATAATCACGCGGTCGATTTTGCGGATGGTCGTTCGCGTTTTCTCGACGCGCGACGTGTGGTAAACCTGCCGCACAACGCTAATCGACAACGTGGACATGATTCCGAGAATCGTGATCACCAAAAGCAATTCGATGAGCGTAAAGCCGGAGGTTCTGAATGTTATGATGAACTTTCGGGACATGATTTACCTCGCTTTTTAGTTTCCTGTCGTGTCAATAGTCGTACCGCCAAAATTCGCTTGATTGTCTTCGTCAGCAAATGTAATGTTAGCATTTCGTATATCTTTGGTAGCATCAATGACACGAACATCTACAGCATTATTACTTCCATTATTAAATTGTCCATCTAATCCAGGATGAATTAACTGAAAACGTTTTGGATTGTGCCAAATTGCATCATCTGAAGTTGCTCCTGATTTTGCATAAGGAACACAAAATCCCAATGAATCTGGCGTATTTCCATTAGTTGTAACCGTTTTCCATTCAGGAACACTAAATTGTGCATTAACTTTAAGCGGTGTTGCTGGGGTAATACCTTTTTGTAAATAATTTCCCATCGAGGATCTAAAATACGCAATCGGATATTTATACGCAATCAAAACGGGAATGCCATCAACGATTTGACAATTATCACCAATCGTCAGTTCTAACATCGGCTCTTCACGTTGTGAAGTTGCACTCAACGGATTAGTAACATCCGCACTAAAACCGTTTAACATTCCGGTTGCCGTATCGGGCATACCGCCAAGCCAAAACGCTAATGCCGCAAAATGTTTATCTTTTCCGCCAGCATTAGCGAAGTCATATTTATATTCTGTCGGAGTTGCGTCATTAATCATTTGATAAAATCCCTGCAAATCATGATTAGGGACAGTCCAATCAAATTTGGGCCAGCGTTTGCGGATATGTTTTAAAACATCAGCTTCGTTGGAAAAATCCGGCGGATATTCGCCGTATTTTTGGTGGTATGTTTCTAACGCCATGTCCACCTGCTTGATTTGTACATTGATCATTCCACGCCGTGTGGCATTGATCGCCGCGCGTCCGCCGACAAACGCCATTGACGCAAGAATGCCGATGATAACAATCACGACCAAAAGTTCAATCAGCGTGAAACCGCGACGGATTCCTTCGCATTGCTTGTTGAAATAGAATGACATAATATTACTCCTGTTTTTTAATTATTTCCTCACGAGAAGGAAAATTTTCAATATTATTTTATTGGTTCACTTGACATAATGGGACATGATGAACACTGTCTTAAAAAACGAATTGTCAATTGTTCGACGACTTTAGGCAGACGCGAGGTCTGCCCCTACGACCAGCCAACACTTTTTTCGCCTCACTTGCTACTCGACAGATCTGTAATCAGCGCGATGAGCGGCATGAACATTGCAACCACGATGGTTCCGACAATTCCGCCGAGAAAAATCACGAGCAATGGTTCCAACAAACTCATCAAACCTTCCGTAATTGCTTCCACTTCTTCTTCATAAACGTCAGCGACTTTGTACAACATCGTGTCGAGTTCTCCGGTCTGTTCGCCGACGTCCACCATGTTAATCACCATGTCGTCGAGGATTTTCGCGCGAATACGCATCATGTACCACAACATACCGATCGGTCCCGCCATAAAGCAAAAGAAGAAAAACAACGCGCCGGGATGAAACGCCGGAGTACAGTTCATCTTCATCGGATTGGCGATCGTATCACCGTCGCGGATTCCTTCCAGCACTTTCTGAAACATGATTTCAAAGACTGCATTGTTGCTTGTTTCTCTTGTAATATGAATCGCTTCCAAAATCGGCACACCGCTTGTGACCAGCGTTCCAAGTGTCCGCATGGTTCGGGCGACAATCGTTTTTTCCACCAACATTCCGAAAATCGGAATGCGAAGACAAAACAGGTTAAACCCGTGTCGCCCGTAAGCAAAACTTGTCGTCAATTTGACAAACAGGAAAATTCCCAACGGAATGCCCGGCAACAAAAACCAAAAGTCTCGAATAAAATCGGTAGCGGCAATCAACGCGCGGGTTATGAAAGGAAGATCTACGCCGAAGTCGTCAAAAATCTTTTGGAATTGCGGCACGATCCATAACATAATAAAAATCACGATAATTGTCGCAAAGAACACAACCGCAACCGGGTAAGTCAATGCTGAAATAATTTTCTTTTTGAGCCGTTCCGAACTTTCAAGAAATTCAGCAAGACGTTGTAAAATTGTTTCTAATGCACCGCCCGCCTCGCCTGCCTTGATCATGTTGACAAAAAGCCGATTGAACGCTTTCGGACATTTCGCCATCGCTTCGGACAAACTTGACCCGCTTTCGATTTCCGCACAAACATCAATTAAACTATTCCGTAGCGCGCCCGGCTTGGATTGCTCCATCAAAATATTCAAACTGCGGAGAATCGGCAGACCGGCGTCCTGCAAAATCGAAAGCTGCCGCGTGAACGTGGTCAGGTGTTTTGAGCGGACACGCCCCAACGAAAATGTTTTGCCGGTCGCTTTTTTTGCCGCGTTTTTGGCTTTTCGCTCTTTGTACAAGACGATTTTCGTAATGACATACCCCATCTGGCGTATCGTCGCCTGCGCTTCCTCCTCCGACGCGACTTCATCCGTCACATCCTTAATCACTCTTCCGGTCTGGTCAATGGCTTCAAACTTAAATCGTGGCATAGTACACCTGTCATTTAAAAGTTAAAAACTAAAAGTTACGCAAGCAGGTTGCGAAATTTTAAAGTAATCAAATGCCTTTAATTTTTTAATTTCGTTAAAATTGCAATTTTTCTTAATGAATATCTCCCAGTGAAATTGGAAGTACGAAACACTCAGTTAATCATCAACTCCGTAGGAGTTGCCCTTGTATTACGGAAATATCAGATTTAAAAGTGAAATTTAATTGTCTTCTTTGGTGTTATCCGCCCAATCCCAATTTTGTAATTGTTCAATATATTTTTGATCAAATATTTCAGGACAGACAGACAACAATTCTTTTTTCAACCATAGTCCGCGTTCCGCTCCTTTACGAACTCGATTACAATTCTTTTCTGTCGGTGAATTAATTTTTCCATTTTTATCTGAAAGCATCCAAGGACATCCACCGGAACAGAAATTACGCACCCAACATTTTTGGCAATCCTTTAACGTTCGTGCAACTATTTTTTGGTAATAATCAAGAACTTGTTGATGTTGAAGTCCTAAAAAAATATTACCGACTTGATATTTTTCCATTCCAGCATAACGATGGCACGGATAAATAAATCCTTTATTATCTACAATAGCCGTGTTTCGACATACACCGCAAATCAAACCGGGGGTTGAACGTGAGTTCAATCGTCCCACTGCCTTGTTAATAAATCTCCCTATATAATGTCCTACTTTACTTTCATTTTTTAATGCGTCAATTGCCTGTAACATCATATTTGTTGTTACATCAGCAAGCTCATCCATTTGTTCTTCTGATAACGCCATTGCACAACTATCTCCATGCGGTAACGGTTCAATCGCTCCTATACCAATATAAGTAAAACCCAACGATTCTAAATACTTCGCAACTTTCGGCAAATCCATAAATTTATCTGTCAAATTTGCTCTTATTTTTATTTTTGGTAATTTTTCTTCTTCATATCTTTTATTCGCATACAAAGCGTTTTGAAGAATTGTATCGTGAAGGTCGCTACCGTTTACGGCTGGACGATTATAATTGTGCATTTCGTTCCAGCCATCCAAACTAATGAAAAGTAAAAAACGATGTTCAACAATATATTCGACAATTTCTTTTGTCAAAAGCGTACCATTTGTAATTAACTCAAATAAAAATTTGTGTTTACCTTGTTGCTCAATTTGTTTGCAATAATTTACAACTTTTTGAATTGTTTTGAAATTCAACAACGGTTCGCCACCGAAAAACGTGACTTGCAAATCACGTCTTCCGCAAGAACGCCAAACCAAATAATCTACCGCAGTTTTAGCGACATGCCAACTCATATAAGTTTTATGATCGTTGGCATTATTTCTCCACGCATAACAATATCCGCATTTGAGATTACAACTTTCTGCCATCATAAGCTGAATCCGTCTTGGTCGATGATAGAGATAAGGTTCAAATGAAATATTATCAATGCTTTGCCAATCATCTTTTGTTTGAAAAAATCCGTTGGACTTCAATACGTTAATTGCAACAACACATTTATCAAAATCACATTCTCCATATTTTTGAGTTAGTTTTTGGACGATAATATCAACGGTTTTATTTGCGGCAATGAGGGCAAATAAATCATAAGTAAATTCATTGATTTCACATATCACACTGGAATGACAATCAAAAAGGAGATAATCTTCATGGAATGAAAACACATGAAAAGATTCCGGTAAAATATCAAAATGTTTTATATTACACTCAATCATATATATTTCCTCCTCATCGTTCCAAATACTTCCCCTTCATCATTGGATTTCAACCGCTCCCAAGCGGACAAGCAACACCAGTTGCATCTTGTCCAGTATTATCACTTGAACCATTAATACCGCAGTTTTCGTCAATTTCGTTAGTTGAAACAGGAAGTAACCCACCCAATCCACCTCCATATCGAGCATATGTTGTTCCACAAGACTGATCTGTGTCGCCATTTCCGCAATGTCCGTCAGGATCATTATAATTACCAGAATTAGCCACAGTTGTAATCCCGCACCCTTCGTCAGCAGAATTGGCATTACAAGATTCGTCCTTATCATAAAGACTACATGATCCATCTTCATCAGTTGTACTACAGTTTTCATCCGGTGAAGTAGTTGAAGGAGATGATGTTGCAGCACAATTTGTGTCTACTGATTGTGCGGAACAATTCATATCCGCTTGAGTATGACCGCATGATTGATCTGTATCGGTAACTGTACCACCATAATTAGTAGTGTGAGTTCCACATCCTGTGTCTGGACTTGATGTGCTGCATACCTCATCTGGTGTAACATTAGAAGAAGGTATAGGGAGATGTTGATGACCGCAAAGCTCATCTTGGTCTTGTGTACCATTTGTTGTTTGTTGCCCACAATGTTCATCTGTTTGATGATTATCATTACAGTCACCGCAAGATTGATCAATATCTTCACTATCTGTGGTACAACTCCGATCTTCATCTGCTCCGCCTCCTGTATTGGGTACTTGAGCAATGGAACAGTTAGCATCATTTCTGTCAAAAACGGGACTGCATGATTCGTCCATGTCTGTCTTTCCTGGACCGCCTATGCCGGTTTCAGAATTTGACGATGAACCACAATTTGAATCTCTATTACTACCAGCTCCAGTACCACAATTATTGTCGGGATCATTATTTTTATGGCAGTTTTGATCTGGCTCAACAAATATTTGACTGCCGCAGTTTTCATCCGAATCATTGGAAACTCCGCAGTTTTCATCAGTATTTCCTAATAATCCTGTACCACATACACTATCAGAAGCACCTTCACCACAAGCATGGGCTATTTTAGGAAGTGAAACAATGTACCCAACAATCGTTACCGAAAAACATGCTTTTCCTATTTTATAAAGAAAAGCCCGCCTTGATTTTGATTGTTCTGATAATATATCCGAACTTTGTTGTTGATATTTTTTCATAATTTTTTCCTTTTTATGTATTCATGAATTTTAAAGTAAATTACCAATCCAATTAAAACTACCTCGATGATTATTAAAATGATATTAACCCAACCAATATTATTCCTTGGGGATAACATTTCTTTACTAATATCCGGTCGTTTTTGCCAAATGCCCTCAGCCCATTGCCAACCCGGACGTACTGTTGTTAATTCATTAATAACAGGTCTTAATTCCTTTCTAATTTCTTCCAACTCTTTAGGAGCGTTTACTCTAATATATGTTGTATAAATGAGATGTTTCCACGAAATATAATTATCTTTATGAATCGCTTGCTTCAATTCGATTGGAATATTAAGTTCTTCTTCAACTTTTTGATAATTAAATTTTGTTATATTCGATAAATAATCGTTCAAAGATTTTCGACAATCTTCCATGTGAGATTTGAATATTTTTTCTTCATGGTTTCCATCATTGTCTTTTAATATTATTATTTTTGTTTTATCAAAATCAGGATGATTTTTTGAAATATTTTCAATCGTGGATTGAGTCATTGCTCCGGCAAACAATAAAATAGGTTTATGAGAATTAGGATACTCACTCCACTCATTATAGATATTGGAGTCATCCACCATGTGAAACAGATTTTTCCATTGTTGATATTTTCTCAAATCATCTTTGGATAATGTGTCCGTAAATTTCTTTTCAATGATTCGATGTTTTCCCTCAGTTTCAGAACTTTCTTTTTCTTCCCATTCTTTAGCACGGGCATAGCCGGAGTCGTTCTTTCTCGCTTCCGCGTCGATTCGTTTTTGTTTCTGTGTTAATTCTCGATAACGTTTGATTAAAACGTCATATTTTTCTTTATCATAATTTTCTGCCGCTTGCTCCGGTGCTACTGATTTAACCGGAGTTTTTGAATCGGCAAAACATAAACAATTCATCAATAGAGTAAATGTTCCAATTATTGCTAAACATAAAATCCGTTTCATAATTATTCTCCGTTTTGTTAAGTTTTTAGCTTATTTATGCTCTTCGCACTTTAAAATTCGGTTTTCATTTCCAAAGGGACGTTAAGGACAAGAAGGACTTGAGGGACATGACAAACATTGTCTTACAAAATAAATTTTCATGTGTGAGAAGTTTATATCCATCTTTTTCTTTAACGATTGGCTCGTTTTTATTTTTCTCTACTTTTAATTTTTAACTTATCTTTCTACATGTCTAACGACGTTTCTCTTGCGACTTCTTCAATTGTCGAAATTCCTTGATAAATTTTTTGCATTCCGGCGTCGCGTAATGTGTGCATTCCGTAACGTTGGCTCGCGGCTCGCATTTCTCCGGTGGAGGCGTTGCGATTGATCAGTTCGCGGATTTCATCGTTGATTAGCATGAACTCGTGAATAGCCGTCCGTCCTTTATATCCGGTGTTGTTACATGTGGGGCAACCGCGTCCGCGATAAAACGGTTGTCCTTCTGCATCGCGCGGCGACATGTCTAATTCTAATAATTGCTCCGGCGTCGGCACAAATTTTTCACGGCATCCGGTACAGATTTTTCGTACAAGCCGCTGCGCCAAAATTGCCTGAACTGTCGCGGTAATCAAAAATGCCGGAACGCCCATATCGCGTAACCGCGTCACTGTACTCGGCGCGTCGTTGGTATGTAACGTACTGAACACCAAGTGACCGGTCAGCGACGCTTGCACCGCAATATCCGCCGTTTCTTTGTCGCGGATCTCTCCAACAAGGATTTTGTCCGGGTCTTGCCGTAAAATCGACCGCAAACATTGCGCAAATGTGTTGCCGATTTCGGAATCAATCGGAATTTGCACGATTCCGTCAATGTCATATTCCACCGGGTCTTCCGTTGTCATCAGTTTGTCAGTGATAATGTTCAACTCGCTCAACGCCGCATAAAGCGTCGTCGTTTTGCCCGAACCGGTCGGTCCTGTCACTAACACAATTCCATTCGGCACTTCAATCGTTTTGCGGAAATGTTTCAATAATTGCGGATCCATGCCGACATTGTCCAAATTCAACATCACGACCGATTTATCAAGAATTCGGCAAACAACACTTTCGCCGAACATGGTCGGCAACACGCTGACGCGGAAATCAATCGGATGTCCCGCGACTCGCATCTGGATTCGTCCGTCCTGCGGCAAACGGCGTTCCGCAATGTCAAGGTTCGACATCACTTTAATACGTGTCGTGATTGCCGAAGCCAAGTGACGCGGCGGCGGAACCATTTCATACAGCGTTCCATCCGCTTTAATTCGTATTTTAAACTCGTCTTCAAACGGCTCGAAATGTAAATCGCTGGCATGATCTTTGATTCCCATCAAAAAAACCATATTGAGCAATTTTTTGACCGGCGCGCTGTCGCTCAACGCCTCAACGCTTGCCAAATCAATCGTGTCGCTTGATTCCAATACGGACGCCATTTTTTGCAATTCTTTGTCTGCCTGAATTTCCTGCAAAATCGACTCGACCGTTTCGGTGTCGGCGGCGTAATAACGTCCTAATGCTTGTTCAACGTCTTTCGGCGTTGTCACTACGACACGGATTTGATAGCCGAGTGAATTTCGCAGTTCGTCGATGGCAAGCAAGTTATCCGGTTCGCATGTGGCGATTGTTAAAATATCGTTCCGAAAACTGATTGGCACCGCCTTGTATAACACTGCCATCGGCTCCGACATGTGCGATAAAACTTCCGGCGGAATGGTGAGGTCGATCAGGTTGACTTCTTGATAACCAAATTGCTCGGCAAATGCGTGAGCAAGTTTGTCCTCGTTAATCAGCCCCATACTGAGGGCAACCTGCCCCATTTTTTCGCTGTTTCGTTCTCGATGTTCCTCGGCCAGGAGTTCCATCTGTTCGTCGTCAATGTAACCCAGATCGACAAAAACCTGCTCAAGTCTGCGTGTTGCCATCGTTTCTCGTCTCTTATATTTGATTTACCGTATGTTGTCAAAAATATTGGTTAAAACAAAGTCGTTAAAAGTTCGTGAATATTTTCGTTATTTGAACGACAATGCTACAATAACTTTCTCTACATTTTCTTTTTTCGCTCTTTTCATTACTCGTCGTCGTCGGAAAGCATTTCGCCAGCTTCCCACCGTTGCATTTTCTTTTCCAGCATTTCGGGAAGATTGGATTTGATCACTGCGTCTTCTTTGGTTACGATTCTGTCTTTCCACAATCGGAACAAGTGATCGTCTAACAACTGCATTCCTTGTTTATGTCCGGTTTGGATGGAGGATGTAATACGGAACGTTTTATTTTCGCGGATCAGGTTGGCGATAGCCGGCGTAACAACCAGCATTTCATAGGCAGCAACACGTCCGCCTTGTATTCTCGGCAAAAGCTGTTGCGATAAAATCCCGATGATGGAAGTGGAAAGCTGGGTTCGAATTTGGTCTTGTTGCGTGGTTGGAAACACGTCAATAATACGGTTGACCGTTCCTTGCGCGCCGGTGGTGTGTAACGTTCCAAACACGACGTGACCGGTTTCCGCCGCCGTAATCGCCGCCTCAATCGTTTCCAAGTCCCGCATTTCACCGACAAGAATCACGTCTGGGTCTTGCCGCAACGCGCGACGGATGGCTTCGGCAAACGACGGCACGTCCAAACCGACTTCACGCTGATTCACGGTTGATTTTTTATGGTTGTGATAAAACTCAATCGGGTCTTCAATTGTTATGATATGATGATCGACGTTTTGGTTTAAATAATCAATGCAAGCCGCTAATGTTGTTGATTTTCCCGAACCTGTCGGACCTGTTACGAGAATCAAACCTCTCGGACGCATTAGCAGGTCTTTCATAATCGGCGGAGTGCTTAATTGTTCCATCGACAACAACGAGTTTGGAATCTGTCGCAAAACCATGCCCGTATGTCCTTTTTGTTTAAAAATCGAAACACGAAATCGGGCTTTGTCGCCAAATGCAAAACCAAAGTCGGAACCGCCAACTTCCTGTAACTCCTGTTGACAACGTTCCGGCGTGATACTTTTCATCAAAGCTGTCGTGTCTTCCGCTTCGAGGACTTTAGTTTCGAGTTTCACAAGTCGCCCATGTAAACGAATGACCGGCGGCTGTCCAACAGCGATATGCAAGTCGCTTGCCCCGCGAACCACGACAGTTTCCAACAATCTGTCAATTAAAACCGTTCCCATAATCAATCCTTTTTCACGTCGGAATTTTGCCCGACAATAGTATTATTTGTAAACAAACTTATTTTTTAAACTATTTTTTACCTTTTCAAGTTTGGCACGAAAAACGAATCAACAAATCAAATAATGCCATTTGACTGTGAATTATTATCAAATAGAATTTTGCTATTGGAACAAGACTCATACCAAATATGAAATCTTTCAATAAATTCTGTGAAAAGCTTATATCGATTTTTCAAAACTTTTTTAGCCGCGAATGCACGAATTTCTTACGAAATAAAATATTACCGAAACATAACGTAATGTATTTCTATTAAAGAGTTTGCATTGCAATATACTCGCACTAAATTCGTATACTTGCGGCGGCAATAACAATATTACTCCTCAAGCCGTGCGACACGCATGACTTCTTCTACTGTTGTGATTCCTTTCAAAACTTTTTTGACGCCATCTTCGTAAAGCGTTGTCATCCCTTCTTTACAGGCGGCACGGCGGATTTCCACCGTACTTGCTTGTTGGAATGTCATTTCTCTTATTTTGGAAGTCATCATCATCAATTCGAAAATCGCCATTCGTCCGCGATAACCTTTATTGTTACAAGAACCACAACCTTTTCCTTTCATAAAATTTGCTTTTGCCACCTGTTCAGGAGAAATGTGAGCTTCGGCAAGTTCTGAATCCGACGGCGTGTACGGTTTCTTACATTTGGGGCAATTGACACGAACAAGACGTTGTCCCATGATGCCGATGACCGAACTGGAAACCAAGTAAGGCGGTACTCCCATATCGACCAGACGTGTAATAGCTCCGGGCGCATCGTTCGTATGTAGCGTACTAAAAACCAAGTGTCCCGTTAAAGACGCCTGAATGCCCATCTGAGCGGTCTCCAAATCCCGCATTTCACCGACAAGAATAATATTCGGCGCCTGACGTAACATTGCGCGGATGACACGAGCAAAATCTAAACCAATTGAGTGACGAATTTCACACTGATTGATACCCGGAAGGTAATATTCGACCGGATCTTCCGCCGTAATAATCTTCCTGGTTGGCGTATTCAACTCATTCAATGCAGCATACAGAGAAGTTGTTTTTCCCGATCCTGTGGGACCGGTTACTAAAATAATTCCATTCGGACGGCGAATAAGTTGATGAAAACGCTGATAATCACGTTCCGAAAAACCCAAGTGTGTCAAATTGACGCGAATATTATCTTTGTCCAAAATTCGCATCACAATTGATTGACCGTGACTTGTCGGCACAACACTGACGCGAAGATCAAGCTCTTTGTCGCCAAGCGACAATTTAATTCGTCCGTCCTGAGTTCGGCGGCGTTCCGCAATATCTAATCGCGAAAGAATTTTGATACGCGAAATCAAAGGACTTTGCATACGTTTCGGAATCGCATCGCGTTCCACTAACATTCCATCAATTCTGTACCGTATTCTTACACGATCTTCAAACGGTTCAACGTGAATGTCGGATGCTCGAAGATTAACCGCCTCGCTAATGATATGACTAACCAAACGGACAATCGGTCCTTCGCCTTCGTCGCTAGTTGTTGCCGCACCGCCAGTTACATCTGTTTCAATCGAAGTAAAATCAATCGCCGTGTCGGTCATCTCTTGCATCATGGAGTCGGTACTTTGACCGATGATCTGACTATAATGACGGTTAATCGCTTCATTAATCGCTTCTTTGGTTGCTACAACAATTTCAATCGGGCGATTGACATAAAACCGAACATTGTTTACTGTTTCAAAATCTCCCGGATTGCTGATGACCACGCGAAGAATGTCGCCGTCTTCTTCGTAAGGCATAATTGAATTTTCGCGTGCCATTGACTCGGCAATCAATTCCACCACCGATGGACGAATCATCACATCTGTCAAATCGACATATTCTTTGCCGTATTCTTCCGCCAAAGCTTTTGTGACGTCTTCACTTGTGGCATATCCCATGCGAATCAAAGCGTCGGGAACTTCGACATTCGTCTGATGCGCCATTTCCACAGCTTCTTTGATTTGGTCACGGCTTGCAACGCCATTTTTCACTAAAATGCCTAGATAATTCGGTCTTTTGGCAACCATTGTTTTGTCCTGACGAGTTAATTGAAAATTGTTTAAATATTGCCGATATCTCGGTGTTTCCTTTCGCATGGCAAAGCGCGAAAGATTGAAGTTAGAATAATTAAAGTTTGACGGCGAGTGGTCATGTTTTTCCAAACTGCAAGTTGTTAACAATTCTTCTATTTACCAAACTAATGATACTTCTCCCCAAAGTCAATACGCTTTTTCTAAACATCCCGCCATATCGTTGCTTCTGCAAATTTTTCTTATTTTTTCACAACAACTCGTCGCTGGAAAAAAGTGAATACAAAAATAACATTCAAAAATCGAAAAAACGGAGAAATACCTGTTGACGCCAAGAGAAAAATACCGCATAATCCGTCGCTTTTTATAAGAAAATCCGGTTTGCCCCGGTAAAATACAAATTCTCTCAATAGTTTCATAAATGTTATTATAATGGTTCGGGTTCGGGTAAACAACAAATTTTTGATGACAAATCCCATTTTTCGCGGAATCGTGATTCTATTTTTGATTGCAGTCGTGCAAATCCAAAATCAAATTTTGTTGGCTCAGTATGTTTCCACCGCGCCAAATAATAATTTTCCACCTTCCGCGCCGTCGCCGCCGCAACTCAATTTACAACAATATGCTGCCGCGGCAACGACCAATCAAACGAATTTCACGCCGCCAAACAATACAAATTTTTATTCAACAACAGCAAATCCTTATGGAAACGCAGTTTACGGCAATTACCCCGCACCAAATGTTAATACTTACATTGCCGGGAACGGTACCGCAATTCCGCCAGCTTATTTTGCACAATCCCCTCAAATTCCTTATTATGCTTATCCAATGCTGCAATATCCTTATGGTAGCCCTCCTTATGGTTATGCAAACGGCGGTAATTGGGAGCAACACAATCCATACAATAATCCTTATGATTCACAAAACGCAGTTTCATCGGAAGAAATCACGAACTCGCCCAATTATTCCACAAAGAACAGCGAGTATAGTCAATATATGCCGCTTCGGTCGCCGTTGCTAGAAACCGGCTGGCAAAATCTCAAACTTTTAAGTCCGTTTAATGCACCGGATGGACCGCATCGCGGAGTGGGACGTCCGCTTGAAGACGAAAGCTGGCTTGACCGTCCTTATTATTTTGGCGTATTTTGCGGCAAAGTATATGGAACAAAATTAGTCAAAGGACAAATCGACCAAAAATCAGGAGAAAATGGCGGCGTGGTTCTCGGATGGAACATCGACCACTATTGGGGTGTGGAAAGCCGGTTGTTGTGTTCGTCGATTTCCATTCGCGACGTTTCCAATTCCGTGACGCCTGTTCGGGATAGAAGTAACAAAATCACGACACTAGACGCGGCGATTCATTATTATCCCTATGGCGAAGCAAAATGGCGTCCATATATGAAAATCGGTTTAGGATATGTCCATGAGCGTTTTCAAGACAATTTGGGCGTCAGCCGCCGAGTCAATACATGGGAAGTGCCATGTGGTTTCGGGCTAAAATATTGGTGGAGCGACCGTGTGAACGTTTATGCTGAAGTCGCGGACAACATCATTTTGGGACGTGACATGACCACAACACATTCCAACTGGGCATTCAATTTCGGCGTCAACTTTTCATTCGGCACAAATCCAAACGCTGTTCCAACGATTTATTGGCCACAATCGCCGGGGCGATAAAAGACGATAAAAAAATAAACACTTTCTTAATAGACCTTTTCTCTAACTTCATATCAGGTTGTTTATGCAAAACAGGTGAATACAAAATAACTGTTTTTTGAATAGTGTTCGGTCTATTGATAGGGTTAGAGAAAAGGTCTAATTTGGAATATACGCCTCACACTTTAAATTCGGTTTTAGACGATGTTGATCGTTCATCACGTCCCAAAGGTTCCTTTTGTCCTTAACATTCCTTTTTTACTAACTCATGTTACGTGTGAGCTATCGTTACGCTTCCCGAATGTTAATCGCTCATGCGTAACATGAAGATCTAATACGGATTTCCCCAATGCGGGATTTCCGAAAGCAAAAAGATAATGCCGAAAAGCCATGTGACAAAACGGTCAAATCTTTTGACCAACGACCGTTTGCGCGATATGGAATTATCAGCAAGGCAATCAGCATTGGTCAAAAAGGGAGACTCAAATGCGCTATTATACCTAAAGTCGCCAGCGTGTATCAGATTGCCATCAGCCCCTGCGCGCATCTTCCCTTGCGCGCGTCGCCCTCAATCGATAGAAAAATGCTGGAAGATATAATTGTCCTGAATAATTCGCCCATTTTCCTCTTGCATTTTCTCACGAATTTGATTTATAATAGAATGAATCAAAGATGTTTTGCCAACTTTTCACCTTTCGTTTTTTACTTTTCCGATGAAAACGTTATTCTCATTTACGGAGACATTTTATTACGCGATTCTTTTCGCCCAGAGGACAGTCGCCGCCAAAAAAACAACGAACTCGCTGGATTTTGGAACGGTTGTCGCGTTGATTATTGGTTTTACGGTAGTCATTGCTGTTGGTTTTGTTGCGTATTATGTGATTTCAAAAATCAGAAAATCGGCGATTGATGAAGAACAACCGCCGACGCTTTCCGAGCATCTCAGCAAATTTCAGGAAGCATGCGACGACGGCAACATGACAACCGGCGAATATGCCACCGTCAAAGCGCATCTCTCACAAGAAATCATGCGGGAAGTCAAACAAGCCGATACGCCTGCAAATAACAACGACCGTCCGGTTTTTCATCCGAAATAAAGAGACGTTTGATTGATAAAATCAATCAAACACAACGGAATTATTGCCGCCGGACGTGGCGAGTAAAGCGTTATCCAGAAAACCGCACAACTTGTGAGAACGTACCGGATGTTGCAATTTTCGTACCGCTTTGACTTCAATTTGACGAACACGCTCGCGTGTTACGGAAAAAATTCTGCCGACTTCTTCTAACGTGTAAGTATAACCATCGGTTAAGCCGTAACGCAATTTGATGATTTCGCGTTCCCGATAACTTAATCCTTGCAATATGTCGTTGATACGGTTTTTCAGCAGCTCGCGGTTCATTTCAAAAAGCGGATCCTCGTCGTGTTCGTCGCGCAGAAAATCGCCAAACACGCTTTCCTCGTGGTCGTTGACCGGTTGGTCAAGCGAAAGCGGCTGCCGCGTCATACAAATCGCGTTATTGATTTCTTCCGGCGTCAAACCGGAATGCTGTACCGTGTCGTCGAGAGTCGGAGTATTTCCGTTTTGTTGCGTTAGCTCGCGTGAAATTGTACGAATGCGATTCATCGTATCAATAAGATGTACCGGTACGCGAATGGTATGGCTTTGATCCGCAATCGCCCGCGTAATGGCTTGACGAATCCACCATGTGGCATACGTGGAAAATTTGTAGCCCCGCGCATGTTCAAACTTATCCACCGCACGCATCAAGCCGGTATTTCCTTCTTGAATCAAATCAAGAAAACTGAGTCCGCGATTGCGATAACGCTTCGCAATAGAAACAACAAGCCGAAGATTTCCTGCGGAAAAATTTCGCTTTGTAATATCGTATTCACGGCGCGTTTGGTACATTTGTTCAATGCGGCGTTTTAACGTTCGCGGCGATTCCTGCGTTAAGAAGATGTATTTTCGCATTTCACCGTGAATCAATTGAATGCGGTTTTCAGCAAACTCGCGACTTTCATGATTGCCGTTTTTCGTCTGTTTTTTCAGTTCCGTCAATCTGTCATAAAGTTGTTGAACCGTTTGATTGATATGCGACAATTTCTCAAGATACGGCTGCATTCGTTGCGTGCGGAGTTCCAATTCCATAAGAAGACGTACTGCCCGAAACCGACGGTTTTTCATCCTTTTCCACGCATTACGGCGTTCTTCCAGCGTATTTTTACGGTTCATCGCCACTTTAAAATCGGCTTTATTTCGGGAAGCCATTTGCCGAAGCGTCGTCAAATGAATCGGAAGAATTCGATTGATGTGCTTTTTCGCTTTCGTGTTGGTGACGGAGATCTCCATTGTACGGTCAAGCCGAAGTTTTCCGGCAAGAACTTTTTCTAAAAGCTCAATTCCCGCACGAATGACATAATCATTCGACAAAATTTGCCGACGATAGCGAAAACGTGTTTGTGCAATTTGCGTAGCGGCTTTTTGTTCTTCCTGATGGTCCAAAAGTGGAATTTCTCCCATTTGAACCAAATAAATACGAATTGGATCGTCGATTCGGTTATTGTTGGTGGATTTACTTCGTTTTGATGCAACAGATTCACACTCATCAAGGTCGTCGCTGTCGTCAAAATCAATGTCATCCTCTATATCCAGATTGCTGTCGTTGGATAAAAGGTCGTCGTCTTCAAAAAGTCCGAAATCATTTTCCAAATGGTTATCTTCGTAGGTGGAACAGAGATGCTCGCTTGTTGCGGAAAAGGAATCTTTTTCTAATTGTTCAAAAGGAATTGTCATTGATGAAACTCCGGTCCATTGATAAGAGAGAAAAGAAAATCAAAAACTCATGCCAACCTATTTTGCAAATACAAACATTCAGTCGCTCAAAATAATGTCCTGAATAGCGGTTTCATTGTTTGATAAGCACAATCCGTGCCAAATTTAACTCAAGCTATCATTTTATAATGGAAAGTGCAATTTTGGTGTTTTTTGTTTATTTTGGATATACATTTTATATTACTCATTTAGTGTATATTGACAGATGTGATAAAAATTTTGCACAAATTCAATTAAATCCGCAATATTTCTTGTTGAAAATTGGAAACACCGAAATCTTATCCCACTCTTAACGAAAATATTTTATTATTCTACATATTTTTTTCAGCATTTCAACAGTATGCGAGAAAAAGAATTGAAAAAATATTGATTTCAATTAAACTATTGGTGTTTTTCTAAACACTCCTCCGGCGAAAAAACGTTATCAGAAATTGCCAAAAATTAACAACACAAATGGAAAAGAAAATTTTTATGAAAACTACAATCACTTTTTTGTTCTTTCTTGTTACAGCGTCGGTTTTTGCGGCGGATCAACGACCGAACATTGTGTTCATTCTTGCCGACGATCTTGGCGTAAACGACGTCGGCGCGTTTAATCCGAAAACATTTTATGAAACGCCGAATATTGATCAACTGGCAAAAGACGGCATTTGTTTTACTTCGGCGTATGCGGCGTGTAACGTTTGCAGTCCGACACGTTACAGTATCCAAACCGGACGTTATCCGGCACGTGCCGGGTTGACAAATTTTCTTGCAGGAGTCCGTAGCGAAAAATATGAACCGGCAGAATTGCAGCGATTCATGCCGCTTGAAGAAATAACTATCGGTGAAGCGTTTCACGAGGCGGGATATCAAACGGCATTGATCGGCAAATGGCACTTGGGTGACGTAAAACAATACGGACCGCAACATCAGGGATATGACGTGGTCAGCGGCGATACGCGGTATATTGCGCCGTCCATCAAAAATCTGACGTTACCGGAATATCCTCCGATAAACAGAAATAACACGCAAAATCTTATTGAAACGAAAACAACCCGCGCGGCAGACGACGCTCTTTTGACACTGGACGCTTTTGGAAAATCCGATCAACCGTTTTTATTGTTCCTCACGCTTTATCAGGTGCATGTGCCGTTGGGGGCGGCTGAAAAATATATCGCTCCCTACCGAGAAAAAAAAGAACGACTTGGTCTGCAAGATAACCCCGACCTTGATTTTATCGGCGAAGAACAAGTGTTCGTTACGGATGAACCGCGTAAAGCACGGATTCGCCAGAACCATCTGACTTACGCCGGAATGATTTCTCATATGGACGAGACGGTTGGACGGGTGCTGAAGAAATTAGAAGAACTTCATTTGAATGAAAACACGATTGTCGTTTTCATGTCGGATAACGGCGGATTGACGACGGCGGAAGGATCGCCGACAAGCAATCTGCCGTTCCGCAATGGGAAGGGCTGGAATTATGAAGGCGGCGTCCGCGAACCGTTGATTATACGATGGACGAAAACGATCAAATCCGGCAGCGTCAATGATACGCCGATCATAAGCACCGATTTTTATCCGACATTGCTGGAAGCGGCGGAAATTCCGCTCAAGCCGAAACAGCATCTCGACGGCATAAGTTTTCTGACATTACTCAAAGGCGGAAAAAGTTTACCGCAACGTCCTTTATTCTGGCATTATCCGCATTACAGTAATCAAGGCGGTTTTCCGTCGTCGTCGGTTCGTTTTGGCGATTGGAAACTGATTCAACGCCTCGAAGACGGACGCACGCATTTGTACAATATCAAAGACGACGTCGGCGAACAAAACGACCTTGCGGATAAATATACGGAAAAAGTTATCGAATTGCAAAGACTGCTTTTTGATTGGTACACGGAAACAGACGCACTTTTTCTTCAACCGAAAGACGGTAAAACGCCCTGGCAACCGATGACAGATCAATATTAACCGCTTGTTGCTCGACAGAAATGTCCTTCGCGGTCACATATCACTTAAACGCTGGAAGTTTTTCCCAGCTGAGACGTTGAGAAAATGTTAGTTTTTCCGGCGGGTCGGGAGTTTGACCGGCGATATACTGTTTCCAGCGTCGGACGTCGTCGCCGTAATCTTGTTTCGTACAGGACTTGAGCGACTGCATCGCTTGATAACGTAATGCCGCATAACGGCTTTCAAGTAATTCTCCCAACACGACAATCGTGTCTTGATCGTCAAATGCTGCCAGACTTTTTATTGCTTGGAGTTGAACGTCTTTGTCGTTGTCCTGACGAATAACGTGCCGAAGTACCGCCGCCGATTCTTTTGTTAAAAGACTCGCAACGGCACGACACGCCGCACGCCGTACAAACGGGTCTTCGTCTTTCATCGCGGCATATTTGAACAGAGCAAACCCTTCGGA
The DNA here is from genome assembly GCA_031267635.1 of Planctomycetaceae bacterium. Classification (GTDB taxonomy): domain Bacteria; phylum Planctomycetota; class Planctomycetia; order Pirellulales; family Thermoguttaceae; genus WRMR01. The sequence continues at coordinate 823 of JAIRYX010000452.1, read as the reverse complement.
ATTGTTAAGCCGTTCCATTGCTTTCACCACTTCTTGCCGCAAGACAGGATCAGGTGAATCAGCGTATTCTTTTGTTAAATGTTCGACCATCATTTTTTGCGTTTGCGGATCGGCAAGCCGTCCGTTTTCTCCTTTAAGACGTACCATTTCAATCCGTTCCGCCGGAGTAAGGATACCGGGAATCGTATCCGGTCTTGCACTGTTGAACGGAATATAAACAGCAAGCTGACTGTCGGTCTGACATCCCGCCTGAAAAAAAACAGACGCAACAAAAAAATAAAGTATTACGTAAATGCCGGTATTTATTCTAGTTGTCTGTTTTTTTCTAAACATGAAAAATGATTTTATTTATCGAAATATTGTTTTGAAATTTTAAATCAGATAGCGGAACAATACGAAAACATCAGTGTCTGTTCAATAGCGATTTTGAGTTTTTCCGACAATCAGCAAAAGAAAATAGCTAATTCTTAATTTTAGCCGTGAATACGGAAATTGCATTTTTATTTCGTCAATAAATTTTATGAACAAATAGGTGTATATGAATCTATATTTCCTCCAAAATATGAAAGAATAAAAAATTTTTACTGTTTCTGCGATTGCGTAAACTGTGATATGCCAACGAATTAAGAAAAGTAATAACGCGCAAAAATCTTATCGCGTAATCTTTTTATTTATTTTTTGAAAATATTTCCGTCCTCCCCTATTTGTCCAGCCGAAATAATTTGTTATATTAACTAACATACTTAATTTTGTACGTATCAAGTGTGAGCGAAATTGATTATGAAAACAATAAATCATGGCAAACGGCGGAATTTTACTTATC
>JAIRYX010000339.1 GCA_031267635.1 Planctomycetaceae bacterium | reverse complement strand
ATTCGTTTAGCTGCTTCTTTGGCTGTTGCCGGAGGACGTTTTTTGAACTCTTCAATGATGACGTCCCGATATTCATCGAGCGCGGACTTAGGACGATAAGCATGAATCGTCTCGACAAGCGCGACGCCGCCTTGTTCATACAAACGAAAATACTTTCGAACTGACGCTTCGGAAAGTCGAACGAGCTGCGCGATTTTCGGAAAACGTTCATCGTTGGCGTGAAGCCATAAGACTTCAAAGCATTCCCGAATACGAGGATTCGGATGATGAAATCGCAAATGATGAAACGTTTGTTTTTCTTGTTCTGTGTAATCGCGGCGAAGCATGATAACCTCCTTGGTAAAAATGGAATACCTTAAACACAACGTCAATATTATAACCAATCGACATGATTTGAAAAGTGACAGTTAATAGCCACGGATGGTATATACCGCTTGGCTTGCGAACCAAATGAACTTGTGGCTGATAAGATCGCGACGATGAAATTTTCACTGGAACTTTTTCAGGGACGACTAGCTATTCCGTTGTCCTGTACGGATTTATTTGGGTTGAGCGACTGAATCGTTACGTTTCCTGAATGTTAATCGCTAATGCGTAACATGAGTAAATTATACAAAATAATTATTGTCTATTATTCTCACACTTGAAAATTTGTTTTTTAAAAACCGTGTTTTTCGTTCATCTGGCACCAAAGTCCCTCTTGTCCTTAACGTCTCTTTTAAAAATGAAAAAACTCCAAAGTGTGAGGAGTATAAGGAACTGACATGAAAAAGCAATTCATTTGGCTTTATGGTTTTGAGCTGCTGCTCTCTTTCGCTTCTTTAAAAAATGAATCAAGACTCGTGTCAAATCGAATGCCGATGCAGTGCCAGTTGTTGTTTGGCGTCGCGGTTTCTGTTGCGCGGTTGGGAGAGCGGTAAAATGTGAAGTACCAAACAATCGGATACGATTCATATTTGTATAAGTACCGCGCGAGAATCACATCTTTGCCTACACGTTTGACGTCGTAAAGTTCAGAAACGGCTCTTGAACCTTGCGAGCGTGTTAATTCATCTGTTTTTTGAGCGATTTCTTTGACGACGTTTTCTTGACCTTGCGTTCCCTGAAGCAATGTACGATAAGCCGTTTCCGAACTGGAGGATTCATTGATTCCTTCAAAAAACGTTTTGATGCGTCCTTGAATGTTAATGAAATCGCTGTCGGTTGAAGGAATTGACGATTGTGCGTTCACGTCGAACCATGTTCGATAATTCACTACGAATAACAACATTCCGCCTAAAAATAAAAGTCCGTATAATTTTTTCATGTTTTCTCCTAATGCAATTTTAAAAGTTAAAGCGACACAAAGGTTGACAACTTATTTTCTTTTGTTGTCTCTATTGATAAACATTTGCGTCGAAAGACACGGATTATCGCGTAACGCAAAACGATACGGAAATTTCGCGGCGGCGCCGGCGTAATCAACGTTAATTCGCGGCGTGACGGCGATTTCATTTTCGGTAACTTCGATGCCTTCCGTGATAAAAATTTCGTTGCCGCACAAGTCTTTGCCGTAATCATTGCGAGTTATTCCCATCGCAATACATAATTTACCGGGTCCGCTGCAAAGATGTTTGTTTTCAATCTTTTGTTCGGGACGCCCTCGCCGTCGTCCCTCCATAATGTCGATTCCCTCGCGCGGTTCGATAGCGCGAATCAGTACCGCTTCAGGGTTCCCGGCAACATTTGCCACCACGTTAAAACAATTATACATTCCATAAATCAAATAAACGTAAGCAAAACCGCCTTCAGCAAACATTATGTTTGTCCGATGTTTCGGATTCGGCTGTTCCCGCTTGTAAGAATGACATGCCGCGTCATCCCATCCGGCATATCCCTCCGTTTCGACGATAATTCCCGACGTCATTGTTGCGGTCGTTTCTTGTTTGAGAAGTACCGAACTACATATCGGCACACGGCAAACCAACCGCTTTCCCAAAAGTGCATGTGCCAGTGTTACAGCGTCACGAAGATAAAATTCACGCAACAATGGAACGTCAGAATTTACAAGAAGCGGTTTGAGAATATGATTTTTTTGTGAATGTTTTGTCTCGGACATTATAAATGTTTTTATTTTTAAATCGTTGTATAAATATTTTCAAACGAAAAATTCAACGAGACTTGTGTTCCATTTTAGTTTGGCAATCTTGTTTTATTTTCCATTTCAAAACAATATAAACAAAAATTTGAGGAACAACATTCCTATTCTATCCATTAATTTCCCAAAAAACAATCCGTTAATTTCCCAAAAAACAATCCGTTAAAATTTGGGGAACATTTCCGCCGAACTTCCACTTTTTGAAAAAACGCAAGGTAAGGATGTTTCGCCGAAAGGTCGCCTACCTTTATCTTATTTCTTATTCCTTCGGTCCAATTGAAATCGTATAAGGATTGTTAATCGGATATTTACTGAGAACGTCGCGCACATCGCTGATCGTTACGTTTTGCACAAAATTCAGTTCTTCGCGGGGCGTATAATACTTACATTCCTGCAACCATTCGTTGGCAAATGCAAACAGACGATTGCTCGGCTGTTCATTCGCTAGCGCCATACGCGACAAAATTTTTGTTTTGTTGCGGGTAAGTTCTTCTTCGGTAATACCGTTTGTGTTGATTGCGTCGTAAATTGCTTGCACATGTTCCATGTTTTCTTGCACAAGCTCCGGCGCGCAGCTTAACGACATAATATAAACGCCCGCGTCGGTGTATTCCGTCATCCCGAAACTGCACGAATCGGCTTTGCCCGTGTCGAGTAAATCCCAATAAAAACGGCTACCGACTTCATCGCCGATCACATGCGTCAGCAAAAATGCGGCGTAACGCTCTCGACTCGTTTCGTCGCCGCCGACTCCGTTAAACATTTGCATCACATATTGTTGAGCTGCCGATTCCTTGTAGATTTTTTTGAAACCGGAAACTACGCGGGGACGTTTCAATTCACGTGGCATTTCGCACATTTTCCAATCTCCGCATGCTTTTTCCGTTTGACGTACTAGAGCGTCAAAATTCACATTTCCTGCTGCTGCCAGAACAATATTGCCCGGTGAATAACGTTGTTCAAAGTATTCACGCATTTGTCCAGCGGTCAAATTTTCGACGCTTTCGCATGTCCCCAAAACGCTACGACGAAGTGGATGGTCGCCGAAGAAAATTTCACGGCACATTTCGTCCGCACCGAACGGCGGCTGATCGTCGTACATGCGGATTTCTTCAAGAATGACTTGTTTTTCCGTGTCGAAATCTTGCGGACGTAACGACGGACGCAAAATATCGCCGAGCAAATCAATGATTCGGTCTTGCAATTCAGGAAGCAACATCGCATAATAACAGGTCGTTTCCTCCGATGTGTAAGCGTTGGCATACGCGCCGAGTTCGTCGAGTTCGCGATTCACGTCGGCGGCAGACCGCGTCGGCGTTCCCTTAAACATCATGTGTTCGAGAAAATGGCTCACTCCGGCGACGTTGTCCGTTTCGTCGCGCGAACCGGTCTTCACAAAAAAACTCACCGCCAATGAATACGCGGCATCATTGCACTCAGCGATTATCTCAAGTCCGTTGTTTAATGTTGTGTGATGAAACATAGTTTAAGACAATCTCTAATGGTCTTTATCTATCCTTGTAAACTAAATCCGATAATATCCTACTTTATATTCATAACTATAAAAAGTGAACAAGCGGCTTTAATAATAAGAAATTTTAATAGATTCACAGGCGATATTATATCACATATCAGAAATCCGTGAATACCGGTTAATCTTGTTGACTAACTCTACAAAACAAATTTTTGTAGTCTCTTGTATTGTAAAATGATTTAACACATCTTTTGTAAATTCATGTCAACTATCGTAAAACAAGGACTCGACGCATATCAAAACATTACACAAGCACGCTGTATGTTTATTGTGATACGAATCGCAAACATACGAGCATTTGTTGCATACGTTTTTCTGTTTTATCAGTAAAGCCCAAATGGTCAACAATCTGCCTAATCAAATTACATAGACTTCTTACACGTTAAAATTCTGTTTGCGTTAAAATAAGGGTTAGTAAGGAACAAGAAGAACGTTGGGAACATGATCAACAATGAACTCTGTCTTAAAAAATAAATTTTTAGGCGTGAAGAGTCTATCAATTTTTTTCTCTGTATCTCGCAATTCTTCGACAGCTTCTTTGTCAAGCCGTTCAATTTCCGCGCGGTTGATAGCTGTTATACCGGCACGCAACACGCCAAAAACTTCCGGCACTTGTGAGTGCATTGTCGCACGCTACTATATTGTGCAGGAGCGACAATACCAACAGTGATCACCGCTTCCGCAAATCCAATCACGACAATATTTGCTCGCGACGCTTCCTATGCCGTTCGCAAGATGTCGCAACGAGATTATTATAGAAAGGCGTGGGTAATTTGAATAAATTTAAGAACTGCTATTGTTGAAAGGATTCAAATTTGCTATCTTACATTGTTGGCTACGTGACTCATTTTTGAATTTTACCAATTAAGGATTTATTATGTCTCCTTTATCTCATGGTTATGCGACCGACCTTACGGACGTCTAATGAGAGTTTATCCGTTCTATCAGAGAAATTCTAAAAACATCCTTTTTGCTGTATTATGTTCGTAAGTGTCGTGTTTTATGATATTGTGTTTTGGGAATAGGGTTTTAGAAATTTTATCAACGTTATCTATGATCTTGTAAATTTTGTCGGAAAGTTGTTCTCACTTTGGAGGTTACAAAAGAAAAATGGCATGGAACGCCTACAGAAAAAATCGTTTTATTCTGTTGATCATTGCGGTGATTTGTATTGCGATGGCAGAAAATCGGGATTTACCTGCACAGGAAACGCCGCGGCAAAATGTTAATTTTCGCATCGACAACCGCATTATCACTGATAATCATGTCGTCAACGGCGTAACGATTTTTTATAATAATGTGGTTTATGATTGTCTCGGCGAACACGGAGCAATTACGATTTACGACCGAAGAAATGGCACAATGACATTGCTTGACCCATCGTGCCGCTTGCAAACGCAATTCAAAATTTCCGAACTCACGAAAGAAGCGGAAAAACGTAAAGAGGCGTGTCTCAAAAGTAATAATTTTTTTCTGAATTATCTTGCCGCTCCGTATTTTGAAGATGAGCAATACGAAGCGGAATCAGGAATTATGATATTTCGCTCGCCTTGGATCGAATACCGTTTTGAAACAGTGCGTCTCGACGACGCCGGTATTTCCGAGCGATATTACGATTTTTGCAGACAATTGACGCTTTTGAATATCCGCGTGTCACGAATGCCGTCGCCAATGATTCGTGCTGTGTTGAATCCGACTTTGGAACGGCATCAACGATTTCCCGGCAAAGTATCGATGACGCTTTACCCGAAAGGGAAAATCATTCTTGCCGGTTCCGTTTTTCAAGTCGAAACGACACACGCATTTGTTCGACGGCTTCAACCGACAGATGAAAACCGCGTTCGCCAAGCAAAAAAATTTCAAGAACTTTTCCGTGAACTCCCGCCAGATGATTATTTGTTAGAAATAGACGGTAAATAAATAAGGGATTACTGAATCAATGATGAACGACAGATACTGTCTTAAAAAATGAATTTTCAAGTGGGATGAGTAAAATAAAAATACAAAGATCGGGCATAGTAAATCTGATCATTTCACATCATTCTTATCAGCAATTCGAGCGGCAAACCAACGACATTGGACTCGCTACCGGAAACAATGGTCATCCAATTGATGCCGTCTTGATAACCAAACGCACCGGCTTTTTCTTGCCATTGTTGAGTGCAAAGATATGTTTCCAATATTTCGTCGGAGATATTATTCATGAAAAGAACCGTACGGTCGTGTTGAATGATTGTTTTGCCGGTTGCAACATGGATAAGACACAGCCCACTTATCACTTCGTGTTCATTACCGCGGAGCATTTTAAGCATCCGCCGTGCTTCGTTCACGTCTTTCGGTTTGCCGAGAATTTCATTATGACAAACAGCAACCGTGTCGCAGCCGATAACTACCAACGGACGAGAATCTTGATCGCTTAATGTCTTCTTTCTCATACAGTGAGAATCGGCAACATCTTCCGCTTTTTGCCGTGCGAGACGCTCGACATATTGCGTTGGCAGTTCATCCGGTTGAATCGCGTCTTCCGCATTGTCGGACGCCGGAATTACGTCAAACCCAAAACCCATATCGCGCAACAACTGCCGTCGGCGCGGTGAACGGCTCGCCAATATCCAATGATAACCATTCAAAAGCATAAATTTTTTCAAATTCACCACGAAATCGCCCAAAAGCGCAAAGGACGCTTGAATAATTTGTAAAAATAGAAATTCAATAATATGGGGAACCGTTCACGATTACGTTAATCCCGCCTGAAAAATATTTCGTTTTTTCTTCTTAATGGACTTTCAAAAACAATCGTAACATATTGACAGTCCGTTTGACAAACAGTGAATCAATGATTGCCGGGTGCATTCCATACGGAAACGATTGCGTTGTTACAAGTGTTTCATTGTTATCGCCGTTTACATGAGCATGTGCCAACCAAACCGGCAAATCGCTGTCTGCCGCACGGTTGATCGGATAACGCCCAGCGACAAGAACATGATCGGTTCCGAAAAAAGAACGTGCCGCAGCGGCGAGTTTCATTATTTCCTGTTCTTGAGAGTCTTCGGAAATATCTTGATTTTCCAATTCCAATATCTTTTGACCGAATACGTTTTGCAAAATATCAGGCGACAGATTGACAAACCCGCCGCGATAACATTGGTTTGCGTCAGGAACAATCGACAAATGATATGACAGCAAGCCTCCGGTTCCAAATTCGACCGTTGCTAATGTTTCGTTTCGTCGAATCAATTCCTTAACAACGACACTTTGTAATGTTTCGTCGTTTTCTCCAAAAATCAAATCGTTCAGTCGATTATAAATGAGGTTCGCTATTGGTTCGATTGCCGCGTCGCATGTCGATTCGTTTTCGCGGTCGGCAACAATTCGCAACGTAATCACGCCTTCGCTTGCCGTGATGCCGACGCGCGGATCATGGTCACGGCGAATCAAATGAGGCAACATCGCTTCAATTTGACTTTCTCCCTGACCAAACGTGTGAATGACGCGGCTTTTGATTGTTCGTCCGTAAGAAAATTGTTCGGCAAGACGTGGTTGCACGGTCTCAAACCACATTTCCCGCATCTCGGCGGGAACGCCCGGTAATGCAAACAAACGAACCTGATGACTTTTCCGTGAATCGTTTTGTTCGGCGGAAACATTTGTCGATAAAGAGAAATACGTTGGTGAAGACAACCACGGAAACGTTGCATCAATTCCCGGTGCAGTTCCGTGCGGATTCGGAATCACTTGTGTTCCTTGCGGCAAATATGCCTGAATTTCATTCGATTCCGGCATGATTCGTCCACGACGGGCAAACATTTCACAAATCGTTTGCAATAATCCGTCGTCTTTTACAAGCGGCGTCCTGAGCATTTCGGCAATTGATTGTCGCGTCAGATCGTCTTCCGTCGGTCCCAAACCGCCGGTGATAATCACCAAATCAGCACGCGACGCCGCCAATCGAAAAGCATCGAGCATCGCACCGCCGTCATCGCCGATTGTCGAATGATACAAGACACGAATCCCAAGCTCCGTCAGTTGACGGCTCATCCACTGCGCGTTGGTATCCAGAATTTTTCCAATGGTGATTTCATCACCAATTGATATAATTTCAGCAATCGGAGTCATTGTTTATTACTCGCATGAACGGCAAACGAAATTTTTCGCTTGTTTCTTAATTTTGAGGAAAGTGGGATAGAAACTATCCCGTGGAAATATAAGAGGATATCTTGTACGATTAACTATGTATATATAAAATACTCATCCCACTTGAGTTTTCAGTTTTATGAATGGAGATCAAAATCGGGCTTTACGGTATGACGACATCAATGAGAACCAAAATTTCAAGCACAATAAATATAACAAATACTCGCATCTAAAAAAATACCAAAAACTCCACCGCCATCAAACACCAATATAAAAAACTAAAGAAAAAAATACCTGCGCAAGCGGTATTAGGACATGAGGGACGAGAAAGATGGTCTTAAAAAACGAATCTTCAAGTGGGAGGAGGGTAAAACGATCAAATCCAGCGTTAATTTTGCAAATGCAGAAAATTTCGCTGCATTCTTTATTTTTTGCTCTTTTCCTGTTTGGGAATTTTTTGTATGATTCTTGCCATTTCCTAGATGAATAAAGAAAGTTGTATTCCGACAACGATTTTTATTAGACGTACACGGATTTATAAACATATCGGTTTGTTTTGCCGGACGTAATTTCCCCAAAGTCAAGGACGACAAAGGGTCGAAGTGATGAGAAAAATTTCAGATTCGCGATTTTTCAAAAGATATTCCTATTTCCGAAATCGTTTCAGAATTGGCGTTTTGGCAATCGTAGCAGTAACAAGTATGCTGTCTTCCGCATTGGGACAGTTTGAAGAAATGCCTGTTGCCAACAACGGCTCAACGACTGCGTATCAACTGCCGGAAATCATTTCGCCGGAAAATGTCACCGCGAGAAATTATATTGCCCAAACAAGCGGCGTGCTGGCGCAAACGCCGTCCGAGGTAATCCAAACCGGAGGCGTCCATTCTAATGACGACGAAATAGTGTTAGCTCAATATGCAGACACAACAGGCACAAACGATTGGGAACGAAAACGTATCGTGTTGCCTAGCGTCCGTCTTGTGCAGGGATTAGTACCCACAAAAGTAGCTTCCGTAGGGCGTTCTTCCGTAAACGCTTCTCCTTATCGCGGAGCGGGACGGATTTTACAAAATGACGTTTTTACAGAAGCTAACGCTTCAACAAGCGCCGTTCAAACGCCGCATCATTTAAGCGAATTACCCCCGAAACCGCCTTTAATCAAACAACATCTTGCGACCGACCCTAACCAATCGGAAATTGCATGGGACGAAACCGAGCAACACACATCGCCGCAAGAAAACAATGGCTATGAAGTATCGTCGGAACAATTGAGAAATTCAGACGATGAACAACAAAATTTGTATAACTCGGATGTTTACGGTCAATACATTGATCCTTACGGGACGATTTACGGCGGCGAAAACAATTACGGGTACTACGATTACAATAGTTTACCGGGAGTTTACGGAAATGAGATGTATAGTCATTCTGGAGCTTGTCCGCCGCTGTTTGCGCCGGGCGCTTTTTCCAATATGATTTCGCATATCCTATACTCGAACGTTTGGGAAAATCTGACAATTGGCGTCGGCGGTTCCGGTTTCAAGAGTCCGTTGGATCAAATCAACGGCGGAGCGTTTGGTTTTCACGAAACCGTCAATTGGACATCTCCTTCGCATTCGATAATACCGGTAAATTTTCAAGCCGGATTTCGCGTCGTGCAAGCATATCCTTCCGGATATCGGACAGAAACCGGAACTTGGAATCGTGATAACCGCGAGCAATATTTCGGAACGCTTGGAGTTTTTCGGCGTAATTTGTTTGACCGCCCGATTCATCTCGGCGTTGCTTACGATATTGTTAAAGATAAATACCATCAGAATTATCAATTGGAACAATTACGGAGCGAACTTGCGTTTGGAACAATGTACGGTACAGAATACGGTTACCGCGGAGCAAAGCAACTTCGCGGCGATTCCGTTTGGCGGCAACCTCATGCGAGAGTCGATATTCAATCGGCAAGTTATCATACGTTATTTATCAAGAAATATTTTGCGAATGGCGGCGAAGGTGTATTAGCTGGCGGAGCGACAGAATCCGGCGATCCAATGATACGAGCCGAATATAATATCCCTTTGTCGAATGAATGGGAGCTTAAAAATTCTTTGATGTATGTTATTCCTAAAAATGGACATTCTCCCGTATCGCCGCGAAAAGAAAGTTGGGGCGTTTCATTACAACTGATTTATCAACCGCACGGCGGCGTGCTTGCCGGTTTTTGCAATCCGTTCCGGTCGTTTTTCGATGTGGGGGATAATAGCGCTTTGTTACAACAAACGAGATGAGCCAGTGAGATTTTGGTTACTCGCGATTGAAATTTCGTTTTTTTTAAGACAGGATTAACAACCCGATTCTTCCTTAATCGTCCTTTTTGGGGGGGATGATTTTTGTGACCATTAGACTCTTTTCAAAGACTTCCTCTGTCCCCAAAGTTTGGTTCAACAAGATTTCTATTATAAGAAAAACATAAATTTCGTATTAGGAACGAAACTTGCGTTGAATTCAACGGAACTTCCGAGGATCTCGCCCGAAACTTCTGTCGGAGTATAGGGGCGACAATCGGTGATATTTTCCGGTAAATTGGACTATAGTTACCCAGTTGCCGTGCAAATGTATTTGGGTTGGGCAACTGAATCGTTACAGTATTTTATTACTCATGTTACGCAGATACTCAAAAATCAAAAAACGACCCCTCAAAGTCCCAAGAGTCCCTCGTATTCCTTCGAGCGAGCGCCGGAAATCGGAAATTTGACGTCGTGAACGTAAAATTTGGCGTCATAAACCGAA
>JAIRYX010000230.1 GCA_031267635.1 Planctomycetaceae bacterium | reverse complement strand
GATGTTTTGCGACTGCATCTTGAATCATTAGGAATGTTTCAATGTCCATCACGTTTGTTTCCTCAACCAGGTATTTCTTTTTCATAAGGAGTTACAAGTTTTTGAACTTTATAGGTATCATCAATAACGTCTCTTACGATAATAGAAATAAAGTTTCCGGTAGGCAACGTTGGCGCGTAATCAAGACCGCCCTTTTTAAACTCTTGTGTCATTTGTGTTTCTGCTGTAAAAAAAAAATATTAATACTTCAAAAATTTCTATAATTTCTGCCCATAATAAACAATCCTTTTATCATTACAATCCGACAACTGTAATAGTTTTTTCGTCAAACGTTTCTTTTTTCATAAAAATTTTATCGTCCCATGTCGCATTTGTTCGTTGATCAAACAACATCAGCCAACCTTCATTGCAACCGAGCGTATCCATATATTCCAACGTTTGTTCTAATCCTTCGGTAAGCGTCTTTTTGCCACGACGGATTTTCAATTCAATCGGATATTTTTTCCCGTTATATATCACACAAACATCAACACGCTTTGTTCCTGTCGCAAATTCACGCATAATCCGTCCTTTACTATTGACGATCCGTTGCAAAAACGATTGAAATACAAATTGCGCCGCAGCCTCTTCGTAATGAAACTTTTTACCCCATATATCGCTGTTTTCACGCCAATGCTGTTGAAAATCACCAAGTAAAGCATTCATGTCTATTTTTCCATCTTTGATATAAAAAGGAAAATCACGGCATTTTTTATCCTGAAGTAATTGCTGTTGTGTTTCGTAAGTTAATATGCGGGTAATAACTTCGGCATAAATTGGATTTGCTGGTTTGATTTTCCCATTTTTATCAGAAATTAAGCCCAAATCACAGACATATTGGTAATCATCCGACAATCGCTCAGAAAAATCTTCGCCTGTCACCATCGGCTCAATCACTCGCCGTACTCGGTCTTCTTTCAAACGTTCCAATAAACTGTCAATATGCGTGTCGCGCCGTAAAATTATCGTTTGAATCGCTTCTTCAACTAATTCCGCCGTGATTGGTTGAGTAAAATCTGAATCCAACTTTTCAAAAATCATTTCGCGGGCAATCGCATTGACTAACCAAGGTTGTCCTTGCGTTTGTTGAAAAACCAACTCAATCGCGTCTTCGTCAAAATGCTGTCCGATTTCGTCGGTATGTTGCTGATAAAGCAATGCGATTTCTTCTTGAGTAAAATTTTGTAACGTCAAAGCTTTGGAAACAATATTGAATGGACTTGCGCTTCCCAATGATTCGCTATCGGGACGTACTTTTGCCTTGTAATCGCGGATGTTCCGCATTCCAACCAACGCGACCGAATGAATAAACGGCGCGATTCCGCGATTGTTATAACCAAGACGTAACTGTCGCAAAAACGAAACTAACGTGTTATCGCTCAAACAATCCGCTTCATCGAAAAATATCACCAATGGCTTATCCAGTAATTCAATATATTTGGTCAATTCCATTGTTAAAACGCCGACGTAATCATTGAAATCCGCTTGTTTTGCAAAATTTTCATAATGCGGAATTTTATAAATTGTCAGTGCATACGATATTTGCCCTATAATCGCCGGTATCCCTTTTTCCGGCTCAACAATATTTTGTACGGACTCCAGCGAACAATAAACCGCGTAATATTTTCCTTCGGCGTTAAGCCGTTGAGTTAAATCTTGCAAATAAGTTGTCTTTCCGCTTTGCCGTGCCGCATGGATAGCGAAATATTGTTTCATGTTTATAAGCTGTTCCACGCCTTTTAATCGTGTGGACGCTTCTATCATGTAATGTTCCGCCTTGCGGCAAGGTCCGGCAACGTTAAAATAACGCATTGTTTTATCTCTTTATATTCCATATTTGGGGAAAATAACAACATACCGATTCTATTATTATGACCTTTTTCTATCGTTCTGCAATATTCCCCTCTTTTAATGTACTTATCGCATTTGAAATTTCGGCTTCCATCGAAAAAGGGACATGAGGGACAAAAGGGATTTTGGGGACGTGACGAACGATTAACACTGTCTTGAAAACTGAATTTTCAAATGGAATGAGTCTATTTTCAACTTTCACTTTTACTTCACTTTTACTTCGGTTGCGCGGTGTCCGTTGACGCGGTAAATCACTTCGCCGGAGTTTTTGCACAACACAAAATCATACACCATGTTGCGATATCCCATCGGCAAGGGAATATCCGCTTTACGCTCGACGCAAACAATACACGGTTCGCCGACATTCGCGGTTGCCGTTCCGATTTCGATGTTTTCAAAATAATCGGGCAAGACGGACGTGTTAGGATTGCCGATTCCGTGTAATAATCCCGACGCCCAAAGGCATGCGTCAAGCAACGACGGATTCAAAATCACACTCTTTTCTATCGAATGTTTTTTCTGATTCCAACGTGATTGAAATAACGCGCGTTGTGAAATTGTATTGACTTTTCCGATCAGCGATTCAACGTTATCAAAATCAGCATAACGCAATCCGCGAAGCGGTTCGCCGTGAAAAATCGGACGAACTCCTAAATCGGGGTATTCAATATCGTAATGTTTATGCCCTTTGGGAGGAATCGTGATTTGTTCGGACTCGCGATTTCCACAAACAATTTGCGCCGAAAAATATGGACATTTTTCGTTGATGCGCACGCCTTTCGGATTATAATAATCGCCGATAATTGTTGTTTTCCAAACGTCTTCATTATTTTCCGCCTCTGTTTTTTCCGCAACCACCGTTAAACGGTACGGTTCATCCACCGTGCATTTCATCCCGCGCAAGATTTTTAAGCGGCGAATTGCTTTCACGACTTTCGTATTTGAAAACAACAACGACGTTTCCGCCATCAATTCCATTGCGACAACAACCGGTAATATCGGACGCTGTTGTAATTGATGTTCGAGCAAAAACGTGTCGTTTTTCGGATCAACAGTACATCGGAACGAAACTCGCGATTCCGTTTGTTCTAAAATTTCATCAACCAACAGTGGCTGTTTTTGAGGAGTTGATGTTTTTTTAATAAAGCCGTTTATCGTCTCAACGACTTTTTGCGCAACAACATCCGGCGGCGTGTCCAACGGCAAATCAACAGATTTCAGCGTTATGAAATGATTATTCTTCTGAATCGTTTTTAATCTTTGCAAAAGGTCTTTTCCGGCGGGGATTTCCGTAATCGACGTCAACACGACAATTTTTTGCGGTTTGTTTGACGCAAGCTGCCGTTCGAGTTGCGACAACATCGGAACAATGATTTCGTCGAACCATCGTTGACGTTGTCGTTGCGGTACGACCGTTAAACCTTCAATATCATGACCGCTTGCAATAACAGTCGTGTCTGAAATATTCTTCTCATTCAATAACTTCTGGATTTTTCGTGCGGAAGCGTTGTTGCCGATAACAAAAGGGAATACTGTTTCGGACGCGATCAATTGTTTTTTCGGAATATCTAAATGACATAACGAATCAGGAAACGCTTTTTTATAATCATTCCATGCAGAAATTATAACTTCATGTTCTTTGGGAGTATGCCGTAATTCTGAAAAAAGATAAGAAATCGCTTCTTTCGGCGGAAGAAAACCGAGTCCGATTGCGTTCATCGCCCAAAGCGTTTCTGGTCTCACGCCCATTCCGATTTCTCCCCAAGCTGTCCAGCATATTGTGAGAACTCGTGACGCCGGATGCTGTGCCGAATACTGATTCAAATATTTCGATAATGTTTCATTCGCTATACCATAATCAAATTGACCAAATGAACCGATACGTCCCGACGTTGACCCCATGCCAATTATGGTTTTCGGCGGCATATTTTTCATCGCTCTCAAAATATTGGCAACGCCTTTTATTTTGATTTCGATAGTTTTCCGAATCAAATCTTCCTTTTTCTTTTCAATTCGAGTCGCAACATCAATTCCCGCTCCGTGAATAAAACCGTCGAGTTGTTTTTCTTTGACAAGAATTTGCGAGACAATGTTACTGATTGTCGATTCGTTTGTTACGTCGCAGGAAAAATATTCGTATTCAATATTTTCATTTTTCAAACGTTGAAAAAATTTATCAATTTCCAACGCTTTTTCGATTTTTTCCCACGCTTTCGCGGGAACTTCTTTTTTTGCGATGGCTTCTTTGACAATCACCGATTTGAGTTGTTTCAATCCGTCCGCGTCGAGATTTCGCCATTTCGGATCAATTTGCGGAATCG
Organism: Planctomycetaceae bacterium; assembly: GCA_031267635.1. GTDB lineage: Bacteria > Planctomycetota > Planctomycetia > Pirellulales > Thermoguttaceae > WRMR01. Next base: position 7,421 of record JAIRYX010000230.1, on the reverse strand, counting down.
GACTGGAACCAATCAAATACAATTTCGCGCCGAAACGTTTTCCAATCGTATAAGCAATTTCCGCAGTTACTCCGCGTGCGCCGCCGGTGATAAGCCATACCGGTTTTTTTACGGAATGAAGCGAAACAGAAACCGGTTGCGTTACATCAATCCATTCCGTTAAATCCAACGTTTCGTCAATTTCAATATCAGAAATTTTACTGCCGTGAGCGACGCCTAACGCGGTCGGAATCATCCGACAAGTATAACGGCGATTGTTTTTATAGCCGATTTCTCTGTCGAAATCACGAATCGCATATTCCCGCAAAATATTATTAAGGACTGTCTCCGGCGATTCTTCAAATGCGTGATCAATGGTTTTCGTATGAATCGCGAGAGAATGATGGCTTCTTACTTCCGTAAAAATGGATTTCACAAGAGCATGTCCTGTCGCGCCCTCGACCGCGCCGATTTGTGAAGAAATTCCGAAATCGCCGCCGAGACGCGAGCAATTGATCAATTCGAGTTTATCGAGTTGTTTGGTTTCCGAAAGTTTCGTGTACCAATATTTACAGAGTAAAACCGGCGTGATCATTCCACGTTCAAACCGCTCGTTCCAAATCTTTTCTTCGCGAAATAACGCCGCGTTTTTGTCATACGAATTAACTAAAAACAGAGTGTAAAACGGCGATTCGTTCCAAAGTTGATTAACCTTTTCGGATAACTGCGGCGCGTCCGGCGATTCGGTTATCCGAAAAACTTTTGTTCCGCTTTGTATGATTCTTTGTGCTAAAAGACTTGCAAGCTCATTTTCCGCATCGCCGTAAATCAACACCGCACCGGGAAATGATAACGTCGCCGACGTTTTCGGGACAACAGTTTCCACCATGCGATTGATAAACCGCTCCGTCACCGTATCGCGCGTTTTGAGCGGAGAATGAGAGTCAACGCTCGTGTTGCGTTTTAAAAAAGTTTCGTAATCAATGGTTGAACTTGAAGCGTAGCGTTTGGAAACGTTAATATCGTTTGCACTCTCAATATTTTTTTGCGCTCCAAGATTTTTAATTTTTAGTTTTAGATTGTCTTCTAACTTTTCACTTTTTTCTTCATCTTCATATTTCACGCTCAACATATCTTTCAGCGCAACTTCTTTCAAATTGCTTTCATTTTTCACCGCGATTTTCAGCGTTTGTTTTTGCGTATCGATCAACCATGAAAAAACGTTGTCCACACGACAAACGGTATTCATTGTGCGGTGGAGCGGACGTTCATTGCGGGCAACGTCAAAATCGTCGCGCAAGACGCAAAACGCCGCATTGGAATCAATTGAAAATTTCCCGTCCGCGTTAATTGCCAGCAATTCCGCAAGACGTTTTTTGCGATTTAACGAATGGGAAGGAACATTGCCGTTGTTCGACGGCTGCAATAATTCGCTATGATTCGCTTGCAAAAATGAATTTTGCGGTTGATTGATTTTGACTTCATTGCCGTTGTATTCAATATGCAGAAAACGTTTTGATGAAATTTCAGAAATAATCATTGTCCAGCCGCCGGTTTTCGGCGTTGCTTTGACAATTGCCGCCGCGTTGTCTAATGTTTTCGCTTCGGCAAGAATTTTCGGCACAAGCGATGTGTGAAGCATTCCGTTTGTGTTGCGTTCCGTTCGCGGATAATCAAGTAAAACGCAAGTGGAAACGCAAATTCCATGTTCGTTCCATCCGCCGATACTGCCGCAATGTCCGGCGATTCCCAATGCGGCATAAGTCGATTTTCCCGATTCACGTTTGACAATCATTACCGGCGTAAGCGTTCCGGGCAACATTCGCGCTAACGGCAAATCCAGATTACCGCCATGCACAAACACGTTGTCGCTTGTGCGTCCGGCAAAATGAACGCATCCTGCGGACAATGCCGCGTTTTGTTTGATAAAACGATCGGCGAGATGCGCAACGTTTTGCTGCGACGTTGTGTCCGATTCGGGAAAGACGGAAAATTGATGACGCAATAACGCATCAAACGGAACCTCCGCACCGTCGGCGATTCCGCGGATTTCGTCAAGATTTTCCGGCGTCAGCAGCAACGGCAAACGGTTTTTTATATCTTCTTTTACGTTGGGCAACATGTTTCCCGCCTGCAACGCCGTGTCCGCGTAACGACGTAGAACGTAGCGGATTCGTTCCGCGTCTTGTTGACCGTAAGCCAATCCCATTTGATACGGCGTGCCGGAAACTTCAAAAAATTTCATGCCGATTGGAAGAGAAAAATGACCGTTGCTTGTCCGGTCATTCCGTTCGCTGCATTCCCGGCTTTTGTTTTGTTTTTCCAAAACTTGCAAGCAGGATACTTGCGATCCCATCGCGTCGCGGACTTGTTGCAATAATGCGAGCGAACCTTCTTTACCGTCGTCGCATGTTAAAAATTGAACGTCGTTTTTGTCGGCAAGAATTTTTTTTGCAAGATTGGTCAACACTTTTTTCGGTCCGGCTTCAACAAACAGACGGCAACCGGTTTGATACGCTTTACGAATCATGCCGACAAAATCAACCGGCTTGGTCATTTGTTCAACAAGATTTTCCCGAATCGTGTCCGGGTCGGCTTCAAACCGCGTTGTTACGCCGCTTAAAAAGAGATGACGCGGCGGTTGCAATTCCAATTCCGCAAGCGTGTTTTCCAACGGCGGACACACATTTTTCACAAGCGGAGAATGAAACGCCGCCGGAACAGGCAAAACCATTGCAATGAATTTATTTTGTTTGAGCCGCGTTTCCAGTTGTTTCAAGTCGTCATTTTTCCCCGCGACAATTGTTTGATCCGGCGCGTTGCGGTTTGAGATATAAAGTTCGCCGTGTATTTCGTCAAACAAACGGCGTAACGCCGTTTCATCGGCATTGGTGGAAAGCATTCCTGTTCCGGTCGGCGTGAATTGAACAATCGCTTCGCATCGTTTGGTTGTCGCTTTTGCCGCCGTTTCAAACGACCAAACGCCCGCCGCAACGAGCGCAGGGTATTCGCCGTAACTATGCCCCAACACAACATCCGGCGAGATTCCCCATTCTTCAAGTTGCGACAAAATTAACGTATCCGCCGCAAGCAACGAAAGCTGCGTCCGCAATACGTCTTTACCAAGTAATTGACCGTTCGCGTACACCATGTCGGTAAATGTCGGCAGTTGCAGGCGTTGAAGTATCGCGTCTATCTCGACGATTTTTTCAGCAAACGATGGAAGTTCCGCCGCAAGTTTTCGGAACATTTCCGCTTTTTGTGAACCTTGTCCGGGAAAAAGGAAGGCGACTTTGTTTTGTTTGACAGGATTTAGACGAGATGTTATTGTTGAAAACATTGCGACTTTTGGATTGTAAACCTTTTGAGTGTCTTGTTTCGCAGACGAGCATGGCGCAACGGCGGATTTTGTAATTTGATTCTTTACGTTTTTGTTGTTTTGCGGGAGATTAGCAAACGGCGTACCGCGTTCCAAAATAACATGATATGCCATGCCGCATGAATCAACATTCGTTATCGCCGCGAAAACACGTCCGTCTTCGGTCGTTTCCGGCGGAGCGGTTTGAAGGCGTTCCATTTGTAAAACGTTTTTAATCAACGCAACCATTCCCGCCGCCGGTCCGGTATGACCAACTTGACGGAGTTCCACGTTTTCTGACGTTGTTGTTTTGGCTGGATTTCCATGATCGCCAAGATGAGATTCCGTATTGTTATCGGATGAAATAAAACCGCGAAATGAAATTTGATCGGCGTGAATTTCCGATCTTTGATGCGTTGCGTCAATCGCTCGATTCACGGCGTTTTGAACGTTGTTTGTGTCGGACGCGCCGGAGATTCCGTGAATGATTGCGCGAATGGAATTGCCGTCCCGCTTTGCGTCTTCCAAACGCCGTAAAATTACAGCGCATGCTCCTTCCGCCGGAATAACGTTTGTTCCTTTGATTTCTTGAAAACGCGAATATCCCATTGACCGATGACCTGATGCGCAAATCACCGTGTCGATTTCCGCGTTGTTTTGCAAAAGATGAATTGCGTTTTCCAACGCGACCATTGAACCGCACAAACCGCCGTCAATCGCCGTTGCGCCGCCCATCAAATCGTATGCTTTCGTGATTCGCGACGCAAGCGTGCTGATTGTAAACCCGCCGGTTTCGTCGTCCAGCGCGGGATATTCATTGTAAAGATGTTTCGCAAACGCTTCACCGAGTTTCGCCGCCGTTACCGCGTCGATATTCTTTTCGCAAAGTATTTTTTCCATCCGGTCTCGCAGTTCCGGCATGAAAAGAATCATATTCAAAACCGCATAAAAATCGCTGTCGGAACGTGTGCCGACCACGACCGCCGTTCGCTTTTTATCGAGTTGCGACACGATTCCGGCGTTTTCCAACGCCTCGTCTGCCGCGCCAAGTATCATAAATTGAAGCGGATTCGCTTTCGCAATTTGATTCGGCGGAATCTTGTGGCGTTTCCAATCGTATTCATAACCGCGAACAAATCCCGCCTTGAAATTCGCCAATTCTTTTAATTCTTTTGTCGTGAACAGTAAATCGTTGCGGTCATGCGGAATCGGCGAAAATGCGTCTTTTCCGCTGTGCAGCAAATTCCAAAACTCCGAAAACGAAAACGCGCCCGGCAAAACGCAACCCATGCCGATAACTGCGATATTCGGCGGACTGCCTTTCGGCAAATGACTGTGTTGCTGATTTGTTTTCTCTTTCGCCTTTGGACTCCGGTCGAACTCTTCAATCACAACATGTCCGTTCAAGCCGCCGATTCCAAACGCGTCAACGGCGGCGGTTCGCGGACGGTTTTCTTTCGGCTGCCAAAATGTTGCAGTTGTCGGAATGACAAACGGCGATTTTTCCCAATCGAACGCGGCGGTCGGTTCATGAAAATTGATTTGCGGCGGAATCGTTTGATGTTGCATAGCGAGTAAAACTTTGATGATTCCCACCATTCCCGACACTTCAAAGATATGACCGATATTCGCTTTATGACTTGTCAAATAAATTTGCGGCGGCGGATTGTCGCCGAACGCGCCAACAAGAGCTGATAACTCAGTGGCGTCGCCTAACGTTGTTGACGTCGCGTGCGCTTCGATATAATCCAAATTCCGTATTTCGTCCGGCATTGAATACGCGCGGCGAATCGCCAATTCCTGCCCTTCCTGACGCGGCGCCCAAAGTCCTTTGCCTTTGCCGTCGGAAGAAATTCCGAGACCGCGAATGACGCCGAAAATCTTATCGCCGTCCGCCAACGCTTTTTCCAACGTTTTAACAACGGCATACGCGCATCCTTCGCCCGGAACAAAACCGTTCGCATTTTTGTCAAACGGGCGCGAACCGTCAACCGACGCCGCGGAAACATGAGAATAATGAACCATGTTTCCAAAACTAAAATAAGAAATTCCGCCAATAATCGCAGCGTCCAACTGTCCCGCATGAAGATAACTTGAGACTAACGCAATGGTCATCAATGACGACGAACAGGCGGAATCTAAACCAAACGCAATGCCCCGAAGTCCAAAACACCGCACAAGATTCATCACAACATCATGAGAACAAAGATAACTGAAATCGGGTTGGAGATATTTTTGCCAATCATCTTGAATTTTTTTCTGGTAATCATGAATGATGCGGTTCATATTGTCTGGAATAATGACATTAAAATCCGTTACATCCTGTAATTTTTCCAAAAAACAGAGAATTCTTGTCGTTAATGAACGATACATCCATTGATTCGTAGCTTTGACAAGTCCTACAGCAACTCCAATATTCATTCCTGATAAAGATGGTAATGAATATCCGGCATGAGTCAGCGCTTGATAAGCAGTATAAAGCGAAATGAGATAACCGACGTCAGTAGGAATATCTTTGATATTTGCAACATGTTTTGATAAGATTTGTAAAAAATCGGGACAAATTTCATTTTGAAAATATTTATGATTAAATACCGACGCAATTTTCGTAAAACTTTTCCCTTTCGCTCCTTTTTGCGGATCGTAGTAAAGTGAAGCGTCAAAACGACTTTGAGAAAGTTCACGAATCGACGAATGTCCATTGAGAATGAGATTCCAAAATTCATCTTGTGCCAATGCGTCAGGGAGCGCACAAGAAAAACCAATGACTGCCAACGGTGGGAAGTGAGAAGAATCCATATTCTGCAATGAAATCAAACGGTGTTAATATTTACAAAAACAATAATCAAAGCACAAAATAAGCAACATATAAGATATATGATAGCAACAAAGAATAGACATGTCAAGGAAAAGCATAAAGGTCGCAAGGATAAAATGGACATTTTATCAAACATTATTTTTGTGTGTAATTATATTATCATTTTATCTACTGAAATAAAAATATCTTGTCGTTGTGTGCTGTAGAAAAACCCTTGAATTTTATCTTTTTTTCTATAAAATATTATAAAAGGACAAAATTTGGGAATAGAAATAAAATAAATAGATTAGCAAGTATATCAATTATTTTTTAAGAAAACATCTATGATACCAACGCAAACTTCTGTTTTGAAAGCAATTGTTCACGCTTTACCGGAAAAAAAACTTGTCAACGAAGAAATTGAAAAACGTTTCACTAACAATAAACGGCTTCAATCTTTTCTAAAAATCACCGGAATTCAAGAACGCCGTATTGTGGAGGAAAATCAATGTGCTTCCGATCTGGCATTTGCTGCGGTAAAAAAAATCTTTGATACAACAAATATTACACCGGAATCTATTGATCTTTTAACTTTTTGTTCTTATACGCCCGACTATCGTATTCCAGCAACAGCGTGTCTTTTACAACATCGTCTTGGTCTTTCTGAAAATTGTTGTACATTCGATCTAAACCAAGCATGTCCCGCGTTTATTCATAATCTTGCCGTCGTTCACGGATTGTTGGTTTCAGGGACAGCAAAACGCGCTTTGGCAATCAATGCCGATGCAATCACTCAATTGATTCACCCCAAAGATTACTCGCTTATTGCGCTTCACGGTGACGCGGCTGTTGCTGTTGTTCTGGAAGTCGGCGAAATCAATAAAAACAATGGGATCGAATGGTTTGAATTTGGAACAGACGGCTCGCAATGGGAACGGCTTTCCGTTGTCGGCGGCGCAGCAAGAAAAAAATATGACAATCAAATCATTCAGGAATATGACGAAGAAAATGAAAAAGTTTTGTCGCCTTACTATTTAAAAATGGATGGAACGGCAATCTTTCATTTTGCGATTCATAAAATACCTGTTTTTGTGAGAAACTCATTAGAAAAACATCAGGCAAAAATTGAAGACTACGATTTGATTTTATTCCATCAAGTCAATCGCATGATGATTGATATGATTTATAAAATCCTTAAAGTCCCGCAAGAAGCACGTTTTTATTATCTCGAAAACGTCGGAAATCTCAGTAGCGTTTCACTTCCCGCCGTTTTATCCGAAGCGTTTG
>JAIRYX010000195.1 GCA_031267635.1 Planctomycetaceae bacterium | reverse complement strand
TGCAAGCCTTGCTCGCCCGCCTCGGCTTGGCAAAATGAACGATTAACTTTTTTATATCAATTTAACATGTGTTTGGATGCTTATTTTTAGTAGTCTGATAGGATTTTGCAAAAGTTTAGTTAATAGTACCAATAATGAAAAATTGTTTGAGGTAGTAAATGAATTGGCTGGATTTGGAATCAGTTATGATAGTAACGAAAAAGAATTAAAATATCGAAACGGATATAAAGTTGTAAATCAAAATATAAAAAGGAATGCAGCTGGCAGTATAAGTTATGATGGTACACTCCCTTTAGCTGACGTCGAGAAACAAAGACTGGGTAATCTTATAGGGGTTAATATAAACCTGATACAACCTGCTCTTAATAAGTTAGAAAAAATAATAACAAGCGGTGATGTAACTTCTGACAAGTTTGTAACTGATTTGTTTGATGCTGGGCTTACTGCAGAAAAGACAACAGATGGAAAAGTCGCTTATTATTTAAAACACAATAATAAAAAATTTGAGATTGCTTTAAACAATAAAGATGCTGCTAAATTAAATCAAGTTGAAAAGTATTTGGTGAGTAGAATATTGCCATCGAAATATAATGAGTTGTCAGAGAAGGTACACACTTCAAACAAACAAGTCGCAGATATTCTATTTGGCGACTACACATTAACAACAAAAAAAGAAGTCTTAATACATTTACATAATCATGTGTTTAATCCTAAACAATCAGAGCCTAATGTGTTACTTAATAATAATTATAATTTTCATGAAGACTTTGAATCAATCATAAAAATTATGAAATTAGAACATTCTGAACTAAATCATGCAACAGTATCTGCAGATACACTAATTCAGAGATTTCATAATGATCTGGCTAGACATCAAGAGGAGATATGGGTGCCTGGTTCATTAAATAACAAGAAAAATCCTTGGTATGGGGTTGTTGATAAGGTTAAATTAAATAGTGAGATAAAAACATTATTAGAAAAATAGTTTTAATAATTAAAATTTCAATAAGGCAAAAAGCATGAAAAAACTGAATTTATTTTTTATAAAACTTTACTGTTATTCTCAATTGTATAAATATGAATATACAAACATTATAACATTTTGTTTTGGCATCTTTATAATAACGTTTGCACTTTCTGGTATTACAATAGCACAGGAATCTGGGACTACTAGTAGTAGTCCCTCTGGTTCCTCACAGGCTGCTACTATTATACGAGACCAGATGTGTAAGATACTTCAACTTATAGAAGGTCCATTTGGGGCATTAATTATGGTAGTGGCTGGTTTGGCAGCTGTAGTAACAGCAGCAATGGGGGCATATAAAATGGCTATGTCTTGCGTAGTAATTGCGTGTGGCTCTTACCTTGTTACGGCATTTGGTATGTTATTCTTTGGTGAAGATATATTATGTGGAAGCCGTTTTAAAATTCCGAAAGAGAAACGCGACAAGCCCTGCAACACAGAACAATTAAGCCCGTCGCTCCTATCGGCTTTGGTATAACAAACCTCATACTTGAAAGTTCGGTTTTCATTCCCAAAGGGACATTAAGGACAAGAGGGACTTTGGGGACGTAATGAACGAATGAATATTGTTTAAAACCGAAATTTTGAGTGCGAGAAATATATTATTGCCGCCCTTATTTATGAAATTCTCTTAGTCCAAACGAAAAAAATGCGAACTGCAAAAATTGAACGGAACACAAAAGAAACGCAAATTGTCCTTGCATTGAATCTTGACGGAAACGGTTGCGCCGACATTTCGACCGGCGTTGGCTTCTTTGATCATGCGCTGACGTTGTTGACCGCGCATTCGCTGATTGATTTGACAATTAAAGCAACCGGCGATCTTTATATTGATGCGCATCACACGGTTGAAGACGTCGGCATTTCGCTGGGCGAGGCGTTTTTTCGTGCGCTCGGCGACAAGTCGGGAATCCGCCGCTACGGACATTTTACGCTTCCCATGGACGAAACGCTGGCAACTTCGGCTGTCGATTTTAGCGGTCGTCCGTTTTTGGTTTATCACGTTTTGTTCAAAGCTGCGACAATCGGCAGTTTTGATTTAGAACTTGTCCGCGAATTTTGGCAAGGATTCGTGAATACGTCGCGTTGCAATTTGCATATTTTGTCGCATTACGGCGAAAACGGACATCATCTTGCTGAAGCGGTTTTCAAAGCAACCGCCCGCGCAATACGCATGGCAATAGAAATTGACCCGCGACAAACCGGCATTCCAAGTACCAAAGGGATGTTGTGAACGATGTTAAAATATGCAAGTCAGGGAGAAACAGATCCGGTGGAAGGAAATTTGACCGAGCGGGGCAACAGGAAGGAAAAACAAAAAGCCCCCCAAAACCGTCCTCACCTGACTCGCATATCCAACAAAAGGAGATTAAGGATGTCTCTGGTAGAGTAGCATTTAGTATGCCAAAAACAGAAATGTGATTTCCAAACGACGTAACCTATTGAAGCAAAATAAATTACGTCTTCTTTTTTGCGTTTTCTTTTTTTATTCGTGTTCAAAACGCTTACATTACGCATCCTAAAATTGAAACGATGTTGTTTTTAATAATCATACAAAATGCGCTAACGATACAAAATTTATGTCATCAAACCAAATCTGGAATTTAGCCAAAGCCAACTATGCGGCGGTTAAGTCGCAAAAATTTGAAATTGCCGTGCTACCGATTGGCGCGACCGAGCCGCACAATTTGCATCTTCCTTATTCCACCGATACGCTTCTTGGTATCGGCGTCGGCGAGCGGATTTGCGAATCGGCATGGAATCGCGGGGCAAAAGTTATGTTACTTCCGGCAATTCCCTACGGTACGGAAACGAATCAGCGTGAATTTCCGTTTTCGATGAACATCAACCCGTCCACGATGTATCGTTTGATCACCGACTTGACGGAATCGCTCTCGTATCAGGGAATCCAAAAAATCGTTTTGCTCAACAGTCACGGCGGCAACGATTTCAAAGGGTATCTTCGAGAAATGCACGGAAAATATCAGACGAAATTATTTCTGTGCGATTGGTTCAAAGTTTTTAACGACGTTTATAAAGAAATTTTTGAAGAGCCGGACGATCACGCCGGCGAGATGGAAACATCCATTGCACTGGCATTATTCCCCGAACTCGTCGCGCGAGACGCCGACGGAAAACTTCTTGCCGACAGCGGACACAAACAGTCGACACGGTTTGAAGCGGTAAATCGCGGCTGGATCAGCGTAACCCGCGCGTGGCACCTTCTTACAACAAACACTGGCGCGGGCAACCCGCACAAAGCAACCGCCGAAAAGGGAGAAAAAGTCATTGCCGTTATCGTAGAACGAATAGCGGCGTTTTTAAAAGAACTTTCTGATTCGCCGCTTGACGAGCGATTTCCATTTTAAGACTTTGGTACTTTTAAGACGAACCGCCGAATCCACAGAGAACCTAGAATTATTGTAACTAGACCTCAAGCAAGCAAAGTCGTATTCAATATTTTGGCGAGGTATAACGAGTCGTTTAGCGCATAGGAGGAAGGTTGCACGAGGTGCGATTGATCTTGTTTCCGATTGTTCGCCTTGCAACGGAAGTTCCTTTTCAATCGAACAAGAGTTTCCACGGTAAGTTGTTAATACTTTATTATTTACGTCCATTTTAATTTTTTGATTTGTTGGCTACATTTTTTAGTTTTGATTTGATTTTTGCAGGGATGATTTCTGATATTGGGATGTTGGCAAGCGTCAGGAGTTGTTCGATTTCTTTGCGAGGTTTGGGAATGTAAAGGGCAAGGATGTTACCGTCGAGTTGAGCTTCAACGGAGCATAGCGTTTCCAATAACTCAGTTCCTTCCTCAACCGTTATGTCCAAATTTCTCCAATCGTCTCGCGATTTCTGTATTAACAAATACGATAACATCACGATCAACACATGTCCGCGCGTACGATCTTGTTTTCGCACATAGATAGTCATCCGCTTGGCTTTAAATCTGTAGAATAAGGCGGAGCAAGACACGATGCTGTATTTAACATTTTCGTTTTTCCTGTTTGATCATTAGCATTAACACACGCAACATGAATACACAAAAAAACTAAAATTATACTCGTGTAAATTTTCATAATCATTCTATTCTATAAATTGGACTTGTCTAAAATGACGCAGGATAATTTGCACATATTTCCGCCATCATACAACGTAATCGTCGATAACCGATATTAAGTTTGGAATTGATATGAGTATCTTTCACATGATCGCCTTCAACAAAAAAAATCGACAAACTTGTCAGGAAAAATTTCTGGATACAACGCAAACTGTTCATCAAACTATTTCCGAAAAAGCGTGGAGTCGTCTATAATTTTTGGATACGCGTCTTGCGTAACCGGAAAACGTGCGGTACAATTTCTTGATGGTTTTTGTTTATGGGCAAAATTCCTTGCTATAGTATTGAGTTCTTTCAACGTCACATCTTATAGCATTTTTCTAAA
>JAIRYX010000147.1 GCA_031267635.1 Planctomycetaceae bacterium | reverse complement strand
GTTCCGTGAATCAATATCTTCGCGTCGCCTTTGTAGTCGCTTTTGGCATAATGTGTGTCGGCGGATATTTCGCGTATCGGAACGCCCGTCATTTTCTCGCCGCCAGCTATCGTTTTGGCAAGCGTCTGACCATCGTAAGGATTATCGGGACAATTCTCAACATTCAGAATAAAATTTTTATCAATAATCGCATTTCCGGCGTCAACAACTCAGTTTCTGGCACCAACAATCGAGTTGCTGGCACCAATATTTCGGTTTATGACGCCAACAACTCAGTTTCCGGCTTCCCCATTTGCGTTATTGAGTTCAATATTTGCGTTGGCGGCGCTGGGTTTGGGAATCGTATTGGCGATCGAACAGGTTCCAATCAACATAATGTGCGAGTGGGATGATCTCGTGCGTTTCGTAGAGAAAATTGTCGAGACGGCGATTGAACATGTCGGACTGACCGGATTGTTGGGGAGATGCAGTGGGACGCATTTCTAGCTTAATTTTGATAAAAATTGCAAGTTTTGGAACAAAAAACACGGATAAACAGCAAATGACGTTACCAATGATAACACACATTTGGAGCAGGACAAGCCGTTATTATAGCATTAAAAACATTTTTCAGAGACGACTATCTATTCCGAAAGTTCCACCTGTCCCAATTCTCCTTTGGAAAGATGGAGCGACTTGGACTATTTTGGCGATTTAGACAAAAATTTCAATAATCAGGGGCTTTGCGCAAATAAATTTTCAACAAATGAGTCGCGGTTTGTTGTTTTCTTACGCCGCGGGTGCAAGTCAGGAGGTCGGCGGTTGGTTTTGGACGCTCGATGAATCATCCTGTTTCGGACGAAATTGAGATTCTGCGTAACATGAGTCAGATGAATTTTTTCCAACAATCCGGGTACGGCGATTCAAAAGTTGTCGGCTTTTTCGTCACCGGGTGCAATAACGTCAAACGTTTCGCGTGTAACGCAATTCCTTCGGGAAAGGTGTGCCGCGATCCATATTTTATGTCGCCGAGAATCGGATGTTTTATGTGTGAAAGCTGCACACGAATCTGATGCTTGCGTCCGGTTTCCAGCGTAATTTCCAAAAGCGACAAATTGCCGAGATATTCGACGAGCCGATAACGTAATGCGGATTCTTTTGATTCCGGCACGGGACGCGACGTAATCCACATTTTCCGCCGCCGTTTGTCTTCGCAAAGATGGTTTACCAACCGCGATTCCTTCGGCGAAACGGAACCTTCGACGATTGCGTGATAGATTTTGTTTACGTCGTGGTCTCGAAACTGCTCGTTGAGCCGCGCCGCCGCTTTCGATGTCCTCGCAAACACAACAACGCCGGAAACCGGAAAATCCAAACGACTCACCACGCCCAAATAGACAAGCCCGGGTTTTTCGTAACGCTCTTTGATATATCTTTTTGCCCGTATCAACAATGTTTCCTCGCCGTCAGGAAGTCCCATCGTGGCAATTCCCGCCGGTTTCGATACCACGAATAAATGATTGTCTTCGTATAAAATCTTAAGATCTTCTGTCATTTCAATGCTTCGGGAAGTTATTAAACAGCGGCAAAACGTTTGGGACTCAAAGGGGACAAGCAGAAATTTTCTTTGAAAAGGAGTTTGCTGAAATCGAAAGATCAACTCTTGTCCCTTAATTTAGAGATTGTTTCAAAAGCTTCACGGAATTTTATAAAACTCCGTTTCCCAAATTCTCGCAAGGTTTTCCGGCGTGACGGTAATCAGCAGGCGTAATTGCCGTACTTCGATTTCCTGAAATTTGCAGCCGAAATCGCATTGTTCGTTGCCTGTTACGGCGGTTTCCGCGATGTTTTGCCACTGCCCGGACGCGAACCGTTGCAACACAAAACCATTGATCGGCGTTGCGGGAGAACCGTTGCCTGCCTGCCCGGTCAGAACACGAAAGGCGTTTATCTTCATCGGATTTTTCCAAGTAAATTCGATCCAATGTTCCGCCTCTTGATTGTCGCTTACCCAGCGTCCGGCGTTATTGTTCAAGTCGTAATTTCCGTCGTTGACATTTGAAACGGGATAGTTCGCTTTCGTGTAAACGCTTGACGCTTTGACTTTCGCATCGCGGGCAAGATTCTTTCCGGCGGTTTTCAACCATTTCGGCTGTGCGGCGGCAGAACCGCTTCGCGGAATCGGCGGCGGAGCAACGCCTTCCTCCAACAATACTTTCAATTCGTCAAGATGATTTTGATAAACGCCGCGCGGAGTCGTGTTATGTTTTTTGCAAACGGACGCCGCCATGCCGACCGCTTCGCCCATCATTCCGCCGGTACGCATCACGCGAATCGTGCCGAGCGCAACGTGCGTAACGCTGATATCTCGTCCCGCCATAAATAAATTCTCAATGTTCCGCGAATAAAAACACCGGTACGGAATCGCATACGGTTCGACATGCTTGGTTGGCGCAATGGTCATAAATTCTTCGCCGGGGAAATCTTTGGAATTTTTCGGCGCGGGATAATGCAAGTCGATTCCCCAAGTCGTCGTCACGCAAGCGTCGTCCCACTCTTTGCGTCCGGTAATATCCTGCTCTTTTAATATCACATCGCCGAGCAAACGCCGCGATTCCCGTTTTCCTGCGATAAACGCAACCCAACCGAGTTGACGGTTACGTACACGTTCCGCCCATTCGCCGCCCGCCTGATTTTTCATATAAGCCCAATGTCCGTAAGCCGCCCGCAAACCGTGATCGCGGATTCTCTCGAAATCCCAGATTTGATCAAAATTTAAGCCGGTTTCCCAATCCCAATCGCCTTTGACCATCGGCTTTGCCGTTTGTTCGTTGAATTGAATCGCCCAAGGAAGTTCGGGAAAATCGGACGCCTGACCGGATTCCAGCGAATACCATTGCACGGACGCCCCCATTGTCATTTTATCCGCTTTCTCCGGCGCAAGCGGCTCGCCGGTTTCCGCTTTCGACTCGCGTCCCATCCGCCAATCCGCTCCGGCATAATAACCGATATTGCCGTCGCCGGTACAGTCCGCAAATAACGCCGCAGCAAAACGATACTCTTTGCCGGTTTCCGTATGTTTTCCAATAACAGCGGTGATTTTATTGCCGCTCTTTTCCACACCAATTCCGCGCATACAGAAAAACGCTTTGACGCCGCTTTCCGCCGCGAGCAAATTCATTTTCTTTTCGTCTTCATAATAGTCGGCGGGCATCGCGTTGCCGTCGCGCCGATGATTCATTTGCGCGACAAGATTTCCGAGATTCGGATACGGCGGCAGATTGATTCGTCCTTGCAGATGTACGCGGACTTCTGAACTGTTGTTTCCGCCGACCAGCGGACGGTCTTGCAGCAGCGCGACATGCAAACCGAGCCGAGCCGCAGAAATTGCCGCACATGTTCCGGCGATTCCGCCGCCAACTACGACAAAGTCAAACGGTCCGCTTTCCGCGTCGGGCGGAACATCAGGCAAACCGAGCGCGGCACGGCGGTATTGGTTCAACGTTTCAAGATCATTTGGCGGCATAAAATTTTTATCAGAAGTAAAACAAATCGCATCGACACGTCCGTCAAATCCCGTCAAATCTCGTAACTCAAGCGTGTTTGTCAAATGATTTTCATCCACGACAATATCTTCTTTTCCCTGCTGCCAATGCCACGCTTCGCCTTCCGTGCCGAATGTCGTCGGATAAGTTTTATCGTTGACGACAAGCTGAAAACGCCCCGGCGAATATTCCGGCGTCCATGTTGCGACCCAGTTTCGAGTTCGGACAAACACGCGATACGTTCCCGCTTGAGGAAACGTAACGGCGGTCTTGGCGTTCAGCACCGGACGCCCCATCCCATGCGCCAACAAAACGGACGATCCCATGACGTCAATAAACTGCTGATCAACGACCCAGCCCCCTTTTTGAGCAAACGATTCCGCTTCAACAAACACCGTTGCTCTCGGATTATACGCCGTTTCTCCTGTTTGTGCCGACACATTTGCGGAAACAAACATCAATAAAACAGTAAGCAAAATAATCTTGTGAATTTTCATAATGTTCCTTTCGTTTCATTACATTTCTTTGTAACTATTCCGTTGTCATGTACGGATTTATTTGGGTTGAGCGACTGAATCGTTACGTTTCCTGAATGTTAATCGCTCATGCGTAACATGAGTGACTCAAAAACTATTTTTATACTTCTCACGCTTAAATTTTGATTTTTAAGATATTGTTTATCGCTTATCATGTCCTCAATGCCCGTCTTTTAATGACAACCGAACTTAAAAGGTGAAAAGTATAACAAGGATAGAACAATACAAAATTCTGTCAATCAGTCAAAAAATCTACGGCGTTTGGAAATTCAAATTTTTCCAACTTTCCGAATAAAAAAATTCCATTTTCGATTGAGATTCGGAGGAATGATTTTTTGTGTCGGACGTAACGGGAATTGTGCGGCAGATCATTGCAGCGGTTCCCTTGTATTGTTCTAATAATTCCAGTCCTTTTTCCGGCGGCAACACCGAAAGTGCCGACGCGAGAGCGTCCGCCGTAATTGCGTCTTGTGCAAAGACTGTTACCGCCTTGTGATCGGTCAAACCGAGTCCGGTTTTAGGATCAACAATATGTGAATACCGCACGCCATTCCATTCCACAAAACGTTCCGAGTCGCCTGACGACGCCATTGCAATGTCTTGTGCGGCGACACGGCAAACGGTCTGGCCATTTGCGGAAACTCCGATAACCCAACCGTTTACGTCAAAATTATTTTCATTTTGTATTTCGGAAGTTTGCGGGCTTTGAATATTTTGTGTAGATTTTCTAATATCAGCAGAGTCAATCGGCGGTTTGCCGTAGGAACGAATGTCGCCGCCGACGTCCACCAACGCCGCTGGGATTTTGTGGGCTTTGAGAACTTCTATCACTTGATCAATCGCGTCGCCTTTGGCAATGCCGCCGAGATCAAAACGCATCTTATCTCTTTTCAATAGAACAGTTTGCGACTTTTCATCAATTTCCCAAAGATCATTTCCGACAAGCTGATAGGCATTGTCAAGCAACTCTTTTTCCGGCAAAGCATGTTGCCGCCGCGCCCGTCGCCAAAGACGAACCACGGGACCAACCGTAATATCAAACGCGCCGTCGGACGCGATTGATGTTTGTTTTGAAAATTTCAGCACGCGAAATAAATCATCGCTCACTTGGACTGGTTTGCCGGATTTCGCTCCGATTTGGCAAATTTGCATTACTTCGCTATCAGAATCGTAATCGCTCATGACACCGTTCAATTCGTCAAAACGCTGAAAAGCAGCGCCGGCAGCATGTTCCGCGTCCAATTCGTTGTCTGCACAAACAATAATCCGCGATGGAATCGACATCACGTTTTCCTCAAAAATAAACCGTTTCAAATCGCCGCTCAAACAATGTTTACTGGCAACGAGTAAAACACAAAAAGATAAAATTATTGAAAAAATAAAATTTTTAGATGACATTTTAGGCGTTCTATAGATGTTTTATAGGAGAAACTTCGTTGGTGCTAAACCGATACAAAAATCAAATGTTTTGTTTTTGTGCGATAGTGAATTTCAAAAAAAATGCGGAATATTATTATTTTGTATTGAAAGAAGAAAAAAGTTTTGTTAAAATCAATAAGAGGTGGGGAGTTGTTTTCGTGTCAATTAACAATACAAAATTTCCATATCTTCTATGATACCTGATTTTTCGAGTTAGAAAATCGGGGATTCGCAAAATCGGCGAATTTTGTATTGCGAGTCCTATAAAAGCACACACCCACTCCATCATATAACAACAGAATGAAACATTGAGGAAAAAAGATGGACGTGAAACTTGTCGTAGCAAGCGGCTCGCGTGCTGGTCAGGTGATTTCGATCAATTTGCCGAAGTTCTTTATCGGACGTGCAGAAGATTGTCATTTGAAGCCGAAAAGCGAGTTGATTAGCCGTTATCACTGTGCGATTATCACCGAAAGCGGCGGTTATGTCGCGATTCGTGATATGCAGAGTAAAAACGGCATTTATGTCAACGGAGAGCGAATTTATGGCGAAAAGGAAGTCAAAACCGGCGATAAATTGGTTGTCGGTCCATTGGAATTTGAGTTCTTAATTTCCGTTTCGGTGCAAGGCGAGAAAAAACCGAAAGTCGAATCGGTGAAAGACGCGGTTGTGCGAACAGTAGCCGCCGCTACCGCAAACACGGCAATCGCGCAGGCGGAAGAAACCGCGACTCCGATCACTCTTTCGGAAAACACGAAAAAACATGCGGAAAAAGAAGAGGAAGTTACCGATTGGTTAATGGGCGACGATGACGAAATTCAAGAAACGGAAACGATTGAATTGAGCAGTGTCAGCGACGAAATGCAAGAGTTGTATGGCGGTTTGACAGAAACGCCATCGGAAACGCGAGTGGACGCTCCCGAAAAAAATACAACTCCGGCTCCTCACGCCCAGGTTGCCGACAGCCGTGATGCTGCGGCAAGTTTGTTGAAAAATTTCTTCAAAGGCGGACGATAAAAACGTTCCATTTGTTTCAGGCTTATCGTGAGTGATTAAGGATCATCGCTAAAGTCCTACAGGTTCAGGTTAATTTATGAAAAGAACGGATCAATCGTCAAATGCGCCCAAAAAGAAACCGAAAGCGGCGTTTCTTGGAGTCGGATTTGACAACAAGGATGAACAGACACGAATCACTCGCGGTAAAAATTTTCTGTTGTATGGCGGTAGCGAGGAAACACACAGCGTGATGCAAGAAACCGCCGTCAAGGTGAATGAAAAACTCGACCATCGGGGAAAGCGTCTTAACGATGTTTCATCGGAAGAATTTCGAGAGATGCTATGCGACATTTCTGAGTCTATCGGCGTCAAACCGCCGCGCCGCGATGAACGTTAATTCTTGTTTATTTGCTTGGTCTTGCGTATTACGTTCTTATAATTTTCGTAACTATTCAGTCGCTCAAACCCAATAAATCCGCACGGGGCAACTGGCTAGTTAGTCGCAAGATTGTACTGTTGCCGCCCTTATTTATCACGTTTCCATTAGTAGTCAACCAAAACCCTCAACCGCGACCCGGTTGCCCGGCATGGAGTTATGTGGTTCAATTGACTGAATCGTTACAATATTTCACTTGGAGACGAGCCGGCGGGTCGCCTATCAATCGGCTTTGGGAGAATGCCGGTTGGCTCTTGAAGGCGGTGTTAAGAACAAAATAACCATCAACGATTCCTTTTTTTTATGCAAACGCTCGAAAAACAAATAAAAACAATTATGCCGGTTACTTTGACCGGCTCGGTAGTGCAGACGCTTGGAATGACTGTGACAGCCGTCGGCTTTCCCGCGCCGATTGGAGCGATTGCACACATTGAAAGACTCGGAGACGAGCCGTTGACGGCGGAAGTCGTCGGTTTTAAGGATAATCTGACGATCCTTTATCCGTTTGCCGACCTTGCGGGAATCCGGCGAGGGAATCGTGTCACGTTGACGCGAACTCTTCATTGGATTCGTGCGGGAGAATCGCTTCTCGGACGTGTGGTGGACTCGATGGGGCGAATGATTGACGGACGTCCTCAACCGGTTCTACCGGAGCGCATTCCGTATCAATCGGAACCGCCCGATGCGTGCCGTCGTCCCCGAATCAAAGAGATTTTAGCGACCGGCATACGCGCGATTGACGGAATGTTGACTTGCGGACGTGGGCAGCGTCTTGGAATTTTTGCCGGTTCGGGCGTCGGAAAAAGCGTGACGCTGGGAATGATGGCACGTTATACCAACGCCGACGTCAACGTTATCGGATTGATCGGCGAACGTGGGCGGGAAGTCAATGATTTTATTGAGCGCGATCTGGGGCAACGCGGAATGCAAAAAAGCGTTGTGATCGTTGCCACCTCCAACGAACCGGCATTGATGCGGATGCGGGCGGCAATGACGGCAATGTCGATTGCGGAATACTTTCGGAATAAAGGAAAAGACGTGTTGTTTCTGATGGATTCCGTAACACGGTTCGCAATGGCGCAGCGGGAAATCGGATTAGCCGCCGGAGAACCGCCGACAACGAAAGGATACCCGCCGTCGGTATTCGCCATGCTTCCGAAATTGGTGGAACGCGCCGGACGTTCGGAAATAGGCAGCATTACCGCATTTTTTACGGTCTTGGTGGAAGGAGACGACCAAAACGATCCTATCGGCGACACGGTGCGAGGGCTTTTGGACGGTCACATCTGGCTGTCGAGAAAGCTCAGCACGCGAGGACATTATCCGGCGATCCACCCCATTGACAGTATCAGCCGTTTGATGCCGGATATTTGCGACCAAAAGCATCTTCAAGCGGCGCGGGCGATGAGGCGTTTGCTCGGAATTTACACGGACAACGAAGATATTATTTCTATCGGAGCGTATCGCAAAGGAAGCAATCCTGATATTGATCACGCGATTGAAATGAAACCGCTCATCGACCGGTTTCTGCAACAAGCCGTGGACGACGAAGCCCCGCTCGCCGACTCCATCGACCGAATCACCAAATTGATGCTGGGCGAAAGAACGCCAACTGTTTCCCCAAAAACGCCCGCCGCTTCGTAAAAGGGCAATTCAAGGGACACGAAGGACTCTAGGGACAATTGGGACAGGGTGAAATTCTTGAAAAAGAGAATCAGAAATTCACCAAAGAGCAATTCAAGGGACATGAGGGACTCTAGAGACAATTGGGACAGGGCGAAATTCTTGAAAAAGAGAAATCAGAAATTCACCAAAGAGCAATTCAAGGGACACGAGGGACTCTAGGGACAATTGGGACAGGGCGAAATCTTTGAAAAAAGAAATCAGAAATCGGAAAATTAAGTCCCCAAAGTCCCTGCTGTCCCTCGTGTCCCTTTTGTTCCTTACCCGAAAGCTTTTCGGGAGTCCCGCGAGACCTTCGGTAAAGACCGCGAGACTCTCGGTAAAGACCGCGAGACCTTCGGTAAAGACCGCGAGACTCTCGGTAAAGACCGCGAGACCTTCGGTAAAGACCACGAGACTCTCGGTAAAGACCGCGAGACTCTCGGTAAAGACCGCGAGACTCTCGGTAAAGACCGCGAGACTCTCGGTAAAGACCGCGAGACTCTCGGTAAAGACCGCGAGACTCTCGGTAAAGACCACGGCAGATTTAAATTATAACTCGGACGCTTTGGATTGGACAATGAGCTTATTGTGATGGCGTGTTTAATTCGCGTGCGTAACATAAATTCGTAAAAGAGACAGAAAATGAAACGTGTTTTTCTCAATTGGAACGTGCCGGTGCTGGAACAAACGGCGGAGTATCTTGTTCGGCGTTATCATCGTCATGACGGACACGTGGATATGCGTCGCGTGCTGATTGCCGTGACCGGTTCGCAGGCAAAACGCCGGCTCGAAGAGTTGTTGCAGCAAAACGCCGCCGAGATTGATCCGGCTTGGTATCCGCCGAAACTGATTACGACGATGGGAACGTTTCCCGAACTCTTGTATCCGCAGAAAAAACCGGCGGCAAGCGATCTCGTTCAGCAACTCGCATGGTCGAAAGCGTTTGAAACGCTCAATCGCGAGCGTCCCGAATCCGTCCGTTCGCTCGTCGGTCAATTACCGGCGCAAGACGATTGGACGGGACGCTTGGCTCTTGGGAAACTGATGGCAAAGCTGCATCTCGAATTGGCGGCGGATCGCGTTGATTTCGGGATGGTCGCGGAATATTGCCGTCAAAAGTATCTCAACGAGGAAGCCGGTCTCATTGAGGAATTTCAACGATGGAATGTTCTCGCCGAATTGCAGAAGCTATATATCGCCGAACTCGATGCGGTGGAGCTTTGGGATATTCAAAGCGCGCGGGCTTACGCGGTGGAACATGACGAGTGCAAAACCGATTCCGACGTTATCCTTGTCGGACTTTCCGACCTGAATCGGATGCAGCGGATTATGCTCGACACGGTGGAATCGCATGTGACGTCGCTGATTTTCGCTCCCGAATCGCTTGCCGATCTTTTTGACAAACACGGTTGCGTCAACGCGGAACGGTGGCAGCAATATCATCATCTTGATTTGCCGGACGATGTGATTGAAATGACGGAATCGCCGTCCGAGCAGGCAACCGCCGTATTGCATTGGCTGCAAAAATTAGAAGGGCAATACGCGGCGGAAGAAATCGTGATCGGCGTTCCCGACGATTCCATTGTGCCGTTTTTATCGCAACAACTCGGTCAGGTTGGTCTTGGTTATCGTCACGTCGCCGGAACGCCGATCTCGCAAACGCCGGTCTTTTTACTGCTGGAATCGCTTGCCGATTATTTGCAAAACAAACGCTTTCACGATTTGACAACGTTGCTGCGTCATCCCGACATGGAGCGTTTTATCAATGAACAATTGCCGTCGGATAAAGAACAATCGCCGCCGGACAAAGAACAATCGCCGCCGAATAAAGAACAATCATGGCTGACCGAGTTTGACTTGTATTATCAAAATCATTTGCCGCTTACGGTTGACGGCAAGTGGCTGCTCAAACCGCGGCGAGAAACGGAAGACGATTCGACGCTCGACGTGTCCAATGATTCCGTTCCGGCGGCAAACACCGCTGAAACGGAAAACGTTTCTGAACGCGAGAACGAACAACATACCCGCGCATACTCCTCGTTGCCGCTTGTTTACGATATTACGGAACGTTGGATCGCCATTTTATTCGACTTATTCGACGCGGACAAGTCGGAAAACGCCGAGTCCAATGAAAATAAAAATGAAACGGAATCATCGGAAGAACTTTCAAACAAAGAACGCAAGCCGTCGGCATACA
The DNA here is from genome assembly GCA_031267635.1 of Planctomycetaceae bacterium. Taxonomy (GTDB): domain Bacteria; phylum Planctomycetota; class Planctomycetia; order Pirellulales; family Thermoguttaceae; genus WRMR01. Next base: position 7,545 of record JAIRYX010000147.1, on the reverse strand, counting down.
ATATCAACGCCAAGCGTTCTCCTCGCGATTGGGCGGCTTCGGTCAAACGGCTGCTCTTCACCTTGTACGGCAACCCGAAACCGTATCCGGCGAGTCAGGACGAACACGTTGTCGCCAAAACGTTCGAGCAGTTTGAAGACTTGTATCGAAAGTTGGACAACATTCCGAAACCGCTCACGCCGGATTTCACCGCGTCGGAAATACTAACGCTGATGTTGCGGATGCTGTCGGCGGGACGGATTCCGCCGATGCAGAACCCGCATGAAATCGAGATGCTCGGTTGGTTGGAGTTACTGACGGACGACGCTCCGGCAATTGCGATTACCGGATTGAATGAGGGAATCGTTCCGTCGTCCAAGTCGGCGGATATGTTTTTGCCCGACGGAATGCGGCGTGAATTGCAACTGGAAGATAACGCACGGCGTTATGCCCGCGACGCTTATGCGCTGTCGGCAATTATGGCGTCGAGAAAAAACGTGCGGCTGATTTTTAGCAAGCGTTCAATCGACGGCAACCCGCTTGTGCCGAGCCGTCTGTTTTTTGCAACCGACGAAAAACATGTGGCGGAACGTGTTTTGCGGTTCTTTTCCGAGCCGAAAGCAAAGACGGTACGTCCGGTTTTTGCCGGGTCGCTGCAAGCCGGTCAAAAGAAATCTTTGTTTCAAACGCCGGAACCTGTTTCGACCGATTATCACTTTGATTCCATTCGCGTCACGGAGTTTCGTGATTATCTGCAATGTCCGTATCGTTATTATTTGAAACATCGTTTGCGGCTTGATATAACAGACGACAGCGGCGAAGAGTTAAGCGGCGGCGCGTTCGGCGACGTGACGCATCGCGTTCTCAAATTGTTTGGACGGAGCAGAATTAAAAACTCGCAAAACGCCGAAGAAATCCGCGACTTTTTGAGAAAGCAGCTTGACGTCGTGGTGCGCGATTTGTACGGCGCAGCGTTTCGTCCGGTGATTGCGGTGCAAACAGAACAAATCCGGTTGCGTTTGGATGCGTTTGCGGATAAGCAGGCAAAGCATGCGGCGGAAGGTTACGAGATTCAGAATGTGGAATACTCGCCGCCGACGTCGGATGGAAGCGTCATTATTGATGTGGACGGACAACCGATAAAAATTCGCGGACGCATTGATCGCGTGGACTACAATATTCATACCGACAAATACATGCTACTTGACTATAAAACAACCTCAAGCGGCGATAAACCGGAAAACGTTCATCGTCCGAAAGGCGAATGGGTCGATTTGCAGTTGCCGCTTTACGAATTGATCTTCTCCAAAAGCCGTTTTGAAGACGAAGGAAATCTCGAAGACGCGGAAAACATTGAACTCGGTTACGTTTCACTCCCGAAAGACACGTCGAAAACAGAATTTTTGAAAGCGAAATGGCAAATACAGGATTTACACAACGCACGAGAAACGGCGTTTGAAGTCATCCGAAAAATCCGCCGCGAAGAGTTTTTCCCGCCCACCTCTCCGCCGCCGAAATTTTCCGAAATCTATTCGCCGATTTGCCTTGATCACCGATTGGAGTTGTTTGAGGAGGAAGAGTGATTTGTGATTTGGTAACTCATGTCACGCATGAGCGATTAACATTCAGGAAATGAAGAAACGGTTTTTCTCATTTTAACAAAGGACAATTTCGGGACTCGGTACTAGTCAGTTTTACCGGAAAATATCACGATTTCAGCCCTTATTTGAAAATTCGTTTTTCGTTAAAAAAAGAACTTTGAGAACCTGATGAACGCTATCTTAAAAAGCGGCTTTTCAATTGTGAGGAGGTAGCGTCAGAAATTGCGTTGGCGATATTAATTTTTTCTCAAATACGTAATCAGAAATGTTTAGCTAGGTAATAAAACTCAAGTAATCGTTAAAGTTCCGCTATTTTATTGACGATAATAACTAATGATTTCTAAACATACGTTTACGTCAAAATGAAAAAGACGTTCAAATTTTGTCGTAAACTATTGTTAAATATAAGTTAAATCGTTATCCAAAATGAAATTTAGTGGTAAATTTCGCTTTTGATATGAAACAATCCGCTTTTTGAACACCTTGTGAACCATGAAGACTTATCAGAAACCTTCCTTTGTTATGGCAAGATTATTGTCCAAGATGTCAATGATTTTGTTGATTTTCTGTTCTGTTTCAATTTTCTTGTCAATTTTCGGTTGTTCCCGGCAACGTTATCGTCAACAGGCGGATTGTGAAGTTTCAGAACTTATCGGTACGGTGGGGCGGAATAAAAAATGGGAGCTGACCGATTATTCCGTGCAGCCATCGCCGCAGTCCCGTTTTTTCGATTCCCATAATCCCGATTGCGAACCGATGCCGACCGACGATGCGACGGCTCATCGCTACATGCACTACGTGGATGGCAAGCTCAACGGTGATTGGGACGCTCGCGGGAAAACAAATTTCGTCGAAAATCCGTTTTGGCAACAGTATTTGCCAATGGACGAAAACGGCGTAGTACGGCTCGATAAAGAAACCGCGTTTCGGCTGGCACAAGTTCATTCGCCGGAATATCAAACCGCCCTCGAAAATCTTTATTTGTCGGCGTTGAATGTTTCGTCAGAACGTTTTGCGTTCGACACGCAGTTTTATGGCGGAAATTCGTTATTCTATTCGTCCAACGGCGCGGTGCGCGATTCCACGCTACGCAATAAGAATTGGATCGGATTCGAGAAAAAAATGGCGACGGGCGGACAAGCGGTGATTGATCTTGCTAACACGCTCACTTGGCAACTCGCCGGGCCGGACACGCAAAGTTATAATACGCTCTTGACCGCAAGTTTTCTTCAACCGTTTCTTCGCAACGGCGGACGTGAATATGTTTTGGAAAATCTGACCCGCTCGGAACGCAATCTTTTGGCAAATGTTCGTCAGATGGCGTTTTATCGCCAGAGTTTTTATCGAAACATTGTTTTCGGCGGAAATTCGGTTGGTACGCCGACCATAAGCGGCACGCCGAACTCGCGCAGTACCGGATCCGGAACAAACGGCGGTTATATTTCGCTTTTAGCGTCGCAAGTGCGAATCGCCAATCAACAGCGAAACGTTGTTTCTAATCGCGATTCCGAAAAACAAATTACGGCGTTGTTTGAAGCCGGACGCGTTCGGCAATATATTCAAGTGGAACAAACCCGCGCCAGTTATTTACAGTCGCAAAGTCGGCTCATCACACAAACCAACTCTTATAATTCGTCGGTCGAACAATTTGTTTCCGCGAAAATCGGTTTGCCGCCTGATCTCAAAGTGAAAATCGAAGACCCGCTTTTGCAACAATTTGAAATCATTTCGCCTTCCATAACAGCGATTCAAGACGACGTGGAAAAACATTTCGCTATTGTTCGCGACAAAAAACAACCCATTCCCGATTCGCTGCTGAACGATCTGTACCCATCGTGCGAAAAACTCAAAATCGAAATCCAAAACGTTTACGACGACGTGGCAAAATTGGAATCGAAAATTCCTGAACGGATTGCGAATATCCATTTTTTGACGCATGAAACCAAACGATTTGACGGTTATATTGATCCGGCAAGTTTCAGCGAAGAAGCGTTTTTAAGAAGAGTAACTTCGTTGCGGCAAAGTATCCCGGACATTGAGAAACGACTGCGGGCAATTTCGCGTTTGATTGACGACTTGCGGAAAATCAAGCAGGAAGACGTAACCGCAATGTTGCAATCCGGACGGCTTACGCCGGAAAGTACGGAATCTTTGCTCACGCTGGGAATGCGAAATATTTTAGAAGCCACGAAAACGCAAAACAATGAGATGCCCACTGATGATGATATTAGGGAACAAAATTCAACGTTATTGTCGCAAGACAATAATGAGATACAAAACGATGCTTATCGTTCGTTGTTGATTCCGATTTTGACAAAACTGACCAGCGATATTCGTAATTTGTCATTGAATCAAGCGCAAGCGCGGCTCGACGCGATTACGATGACGCCGATAGACGTCACGCCGGAAACGGCATTGAAAGTCGCGTCGCAACATCGTTTGGATTGGATGAATGCCCGCGCGGAATTGGTCAATAAATGGCGGGATATTGAAATTGCCGCGAACCAATTGGAGAGCGATTTGTCCTTTTCAGTGGACGGTAATATTGGCACGACAACAAAAAATCCAGTGGATTTCAGCCGAAAAAACGCCAGTTTGAATGTTGGCGTCCAATGGGATGCGCCGTTGGATCGGCTTGTTGAGCGAAACGCCTATCGTAAGGCACAGATTGATTATCAGCAAGCGCGGCGGAATTATTACACGTTTGTTGACGACGTCAATGGGACGTTGCGAGAAACGTTGCGAAACATTGAGGAAGTGCAATTTGATTTTGAAGTGCAGCGTCGAGCGGTTTTGGTCGCGATTTCTCGCGTTCACTTGGCTCAACTCAGCATGGAAGAACCGCCGGCAATCGGTCAAACGTCGGAAACGATGAGCAATTCGCTTGCCCGCGACTTGGTGGAAGCGTTAAATCAGTTACTGGATGTTCAAAATCAATTCATGGAGATTTGGGTGAATCATTACGGATTACGGTCCGCGTTGAGTCTTGATCTCGGCGTGATGCAGCTTGATGACAACGGCGTTTGGCTTGATCCGGGAAGTATTCGTGAAGCGGATTACAACTCCGCGGCGGAAAACGTCGCGGGAAATTTCAATACACCTTACGCATTGCCCGATGCGCCAACGCTTTCGCCGAATGGAGGTTCGCTTGGATTGTCGAATGAATTTCCAACCAAGAACATCGTACCGAATCATGGAAATAACGGAATCCATGAAAATCATGGAAACGAGGGAAACAGCGATATTCAAAAAAATCTTCCGCTTGCTTTGCCGCAAAACAATTTTCCGAAACCGCGTCCATTTCCGAATGATTTTTCGAATCCGCAGCAAACAGCTCCCGCTCCCGCATTAATTCCCGATCATGATTTGCTGCCGCAAAATTTGAATACGTTGCCGCCCCGAAGAGAACAGCAAACAACTCCGCAACAGATTCGAGCGTTACAAACGTTGCGAGCTCCATCGCGAAGTGCATTAGAAAACAGGAACATGGGTGCTTCACAACAAATTCCCGTCATTCTTATCGAAGAACCGGCGGAACATATTGCTACTGATAATTATAATGAAAATATAGCGGAATATGCGGAATACGAAGAAACAACAAACGATATGCCGGAAACCGCATCCGGCATATCGCAAATTCGAATTCGTCCCGCGTTACATCACGTGCCGTCCGACACGCAAATACAACAAAGCTATATCAGATCAGCAATGACGGAAAACGCGGATTCGTCATCAAACATTATTCCGGTTTCCGCGTCCGTTCCGCCAATGAGAATTGAAATTCAACCAGCAGAAAGTTTCTAAAAACCTCATTTTCAATAAATTTTAGAAGTTCCCTATAACAATCTTAATAACAATGTCTCCATTGACTGGTTATCCGAAAAATTTTAGTATTGCAGCCCTTATTTATCGAGGTTCCCTTAGTAGCCAACAAAGCTCCCAAACGCGCCCTTATGTTTTAGATCATGATGGCTTGTTATCAAAACAATAGAACGAAACATAAGGGAATAAAAGCGCATATTGGTGCAATTCGGGCGACTAAGGGAATTGATAAATAAGGGCTGAAATAGTGATATTTTTCGGTCAAATTGCCTGTAATACAAAGTCACGCAATTTCACTTGACATTTTTCATATCAAGGAAAATTGAGAAACTTCGTACTAATATCCAAACAATTGTGATACCTTATTCCTTGGGAGTGTGATGCAACCAGGTGCGTAATATGAGTGAGTATTATTTTCCGAGACAGCGTCCGATTTGGCGGACGGCTTGGCGGATCCGGTCTTCTTTTTCGACTATTGCCATGCGTAAATATCCTTCTCCCGCCGCGCCAAATGCAATGCCGGGACTGACGACAACATCCGCCTCGCGCAGAAGTTTCATGGCAAATTCAAAAGAACCCATAGACGTCCATTGTTCTGGGATTTTTTGCCACACAAACATTGTCGCCTTCGGTACGTTGACTTCCCAGCCGAGGCGTTTGAGTCCATCGCACAAAATATTCCGCCGTTTTTCATAAACTTTTGCCTGAGCTTCAACCGCGTCCTGCGTGTCTCGCAAGGCGATAATCGCCGAAATCTGAATCGGTGCAAACGTTCCGTAATCGTAATAACTTTTGATCGTGGAAAGCGCACGGATCATTTCCACATTGCCGCAACAATAACCGACACGCCATCCCGCCATGTTGTAACCTTTGCTCATCGTCGTCAATTCCACCCCGACGTCCAACGCACCGGGCGTTGCCAGAAAACTCGGCGATTGATAGCCGTCGAAACAAACGTCCGCGTAAGCCGTGTCGCTGATGACCATGAAACCGTACTTTTTTGCCAACTTTACAATATCCACGTAAAATTCCGACTCCACCACCGTCGCCGTCGGATTGTGTGGATAATTCACGACAAGGAGTTTCGGTTTCGGATAAAGATTTTCACAAGTGATGGCGATGTTGGAAAGCAATTTTTTGGGGTTGGTTACGTCGAGGATCAACTCGTTGGCGCCGGTCAGCGCGACAGCGTACATGTGCGCCGGATACGACGGTGCAGGAACAATCGCAGTATCACCGTGTCCCAGCAGCGCAAGACACATGTGGCTAAATCCCTCTTTGGAACCAAGACAAACAACTGCTTGCGTTTCCGGGTCGAGCGTCACGCCGTATTTTTTCTGATACTGCACACAGACTTCGCGGCGAAGTTTAAACATTCCTTTCGCGTGACTATAACCATGCAGTTTCGGATCGTCCGCCACTTCGCAAAGTTTTTCGATGACCGCTTTTTGCGGCGGATCGGTAGGACTTCCCATGCCGAGATCAATCACATCGTCGCCGGCACGCCGTTTTTGATATTTGAGATTATTGATCTCCGCAAAAAGATACAGCGGCAACCGCTTCACGCGGTCCGAGACATTGATCGTAAACGGACGCATATTTTCCGTCGGCTGATCTTCGCGTACTTCCTCGTCATGATAATTGTTGGTTGACATGTTCTTTTATCCAATGAATATTATTTCTATTTTTACAAGCAGACAAATAGGCAACAATACAAAACCAATTATTATATCAGATTTCCAACCGCTTCAAAGGTGCGGCGAAAAAAGATAATCATCGTGCCAAAGTTTTAGAATTGTCTTTCATAGAGTAGAAATTAAAGGTACTATTCAGTTTTCCAAGCCAAATAAATCCGCACGGCAAGTGGATCTACTCCTCGCGGCGAGGAGTCAATGAAATTCAACATCTCGACCGTTGAATAAAAACTATCGAATGTAAACGTACCGGAGATGTTTTGGTCGTGACATTGTTGAATCAACTCCATCGCCAAACGCGGAAGTTTTGTGAAATCTTCTTTTGTCAACTCGCATTGTTCCGCTTTTTTATAACGGCGAAAATCAATCGGATAATGCTTGCCGCTTGTCGGATGAACATAATCAATAAAGAGTAAATCATGTCCGTAAACGTAGCGTTGATTTGCGTG
>JAIRYX010000051.1 GCA_031267635.1 Planctomycetaceae bacterium | reverse complement strand
AAAAAATATTTTGTAGAAATTCCGCCCAATCCGTCCGCTTCACGGGATTGGTATGGTTCAACGGCGCAAGTTGTTGTCAATGGTCAATCGGCGGGATTTATTGTTTCCGAACTAAGACGTGTTGATGTTACGAAGTTTTTGCGGGACGGCGAAAATAAGGTTTCAGTGATTATTTACGGAACGCCGAAAAATTTGTTGGGACCGCATCACGCCGGACAAATGCGCGGCAGTGCGTGGCCTAGTGCCTTCCAACGCGCACCCGTACACCAACCAAGCGGCGCAAGTTACGATACTATCGGTTACGGATTATTTGAACCGTTTGTGTTATTTTTATGGGATAAATGAAGAAACCGTCTGTCCCGATTTATTGAAAAAGCAGGAATCAATTATGTTATCACGCGATGAAATTCGCAATGCGATCCTTGATATTGTTCGTCAAAGCAAATACACTCCGCATCGACCGAAACAATTTGCTCATGAAATTTGTCCAAACCAACCGATGGAAGTGAAGCAAGTAATTCGGCGAATGGTAAACGCCGGAGAACTTGTGTTCGGCAAAAAACATTATCTCTTTCCGGGACCGAATAACGGAAAATTCGAGACGCTCGAAGAAGCGGTCGAATACCACAGAGAGCAAGATCATCCGCGAAAAAATGATTTGCGTGTTGAACCGTTCGATAATTGGCTCGACGATGTGCGGCATGAAATCCACGGGCGTCACGAAATGCCTAACGAAACGCAACAAACATTGTTCAACACAGGCGACGGAAAAATTCTGCAAGCAAAGAAAAAGAATCCCGCTTTGGAAAATTTCGTGATTGGAACGTTTCGTCAGACGGAACAAGGAAACGGATTTGTTCGTCCGCGTGCTGATTCGCCTGCGCTCACGTTGGATACAAAACCGCCTTTCAATGAACCGCCCCTCTTGCCGGACATTTTTATCCCTGCCGGACATTCGCGCGACGCAGCGTCGGGCGACGTTGTCGCGGTAGAAATTCTTTATGATCCGAAACGCGACAAAGGAAAACGCCGTATTGAATCGGAATGGCAGGCGATTTCCGGTCATCGTGAAGGAGAATTGCCTGTCGGAAAAATCGTGGAAATTCTCGAACGCGAAACGATGCGGTTTGTCGGCACTTATATCTGCGACGAAGACAAGGCGGAAGTCGAAGTTGATGGCAAGTTGTTTCGCAATCCGATTTATGTCGGCGATCCCTCCGCGTGTTCGGCGAGTTTCGGCAATAAAGTTGTCATCGACGTCGTGCGTTTCCCGACACACACGCGGTACGGCGAAGGCGTGGTCGTTGAAATTCTCGGACCACGCGGTACGCCGGAACTCGATACGCAGTTGATTATTCATCAATACGGTTTACCGACGGAATTTCCCAAGGAAGTGCTTCAAGCGGCATTGGAACAAGCGTCGCAATTTGATGAAAGTATCGGCGACGACCGTTACGACGCGACCGGCGAAACGACATTAACGATTGACCCGCCCGACGCCCGCGATTTCGACGACGCGATTTCGCTCGTGAAGCTTGATGGCGGACATTGGCGGCTCGGCGTTCATATTGCCGATGTGTCGCATTTCGTGCCGCCGGGAAGCGTTCTTGATAAAGAAGCGTACAAACGTAGCACAAGCGTTTATTTGACTGACAAAGTGATTCCGATGCTGCCGGAGGTGATTTCCAATTCGCTTGCCAGTTTACAGCCGGACAAAGTGCGATACACTCGCTCGGTTTGGATGGAGTACACGGAAGACGGAATTTTGGTTGATGTGGAAATTAAACGGTCGGCGATTCGCTCCGATGCGCGGCTTAATTATGAACAAGTAACGGATTTTCTCGCCGCCAAGAAATCTTGGCGTGCTAAACTCAAGCCCAACGTTTTCCGATTGTTGAACGACATGTTTACGCTGGCGATGATTTTGCGAGACCGGCGAATCAAACGTGGCGCAATTGAATTAACGACGCCGGAAATAAAATTATTGCTTGACAAGGACGGAAAAGTCTGCGGTACAAAACTGGTGGAACATACCTTGTCGCACCAAATTATTGAAGAGTTTATGCTTGCTGCGAATGACGCGGTCGCAAGTTTTCTGGAAGAAAACGGAACGCTCTTTTTACGGCGTGTTCATCCGCTTCCGGGGTTGCGTAAGTTGAAACAATTTTCGACATTCGTGAAATCGTTGGGAATCAAATCGGTTTCGGCGAATACGTTATTGGAAAGCCGTTTTGAAATTCAAGATTTGCTGAAACGAGTACACGGTCGTCCCGAAGAATCGGCGGTGAATTACGCATTTCTCCGGTCAATGCAAAAAGCGGTTTATTCGCCGATTGAAGACGGACATTACGCATTAGCGAGTCCGTGTTATTGTCATTTTACGTCGCCGATTCGCCGTTATCCCGACTTGACAATACATCGCTTGCTGGATCAGGTAATTTACGGAACGAAGCCGCACAACGACGCGCAAATGTTGTTTTTGCTCGGCGAACATTGTTCGCAATGCGAGCGCAACGCCGAAGAAGCGGAACGCGAATTGACCAAACTCAAATTGATCAATTATCTGGCAACAAAAATCGGCGAGCGAATGACCGGCGTTATTACCGGCGTGGAATGTTACGGATTTTTCGTGCAAGGCGAGAAAATTCCCGCCGAGGGATTGATTCGTCTTCGCTCGATGAAAGGTCGTTTCTTTTACGACGCGGATTCGCATGTCATTTTAGGCAAGCACGGATTACGTTTGCGTTTAGGCGACCGCGTTGTGATTGAAGTGGTTAAAGCAAACCCCGACACGCGGCGAATTGATTATAAATTTATCGAAGTCGCGCCGAACAAACCATTTGATGATTCCGCGCAAATCGGCGAATTGTACGAATCGAGAAGCGAGAAAAAATCAAAGAAATTCAAAAAGAAAATGTCCGCAGAAAAATTCGCTGAGGATGTTTCCGAATTAGAGTCGGTTTCAGAAAATATTTCCGGCGAAGTCGTCTTTACCGAAAAACTCTCTGGCAAAAAAACATTCGATTCGATAGCTGCCGAATCGTTTGAAACAACAATCGAAACATCCGAAAAAATACCGAAAAAGAAATCCGCCAAGAGAAAAAAAACGGAGAACGTACCGGAGAAAACATTGGAGAAGGTCTTGAAGAAAGCGTCGAAAAAAGCCGCCCCAAAACCGATAGATAAAAAATCGGCGGAACAAAAATTAAAAAAAGCGTCTTCCAAATCGTCGAAAACGGCTTCAACGAAAACGTCAGAAAAAACACGGAAAAAGGCGTCAAAAAAATCATCGGGGAAAATAATAGAAAAGTTGAAAGAAGCGTCAACAAAAAAAAAGACGTCTGGCACAAAAACTTCTTCTCCCAAGCAAAAGAAAGCCGCGACGAAAACGACTGCAAAAATGAAAAAAAAATGATGAATCGATAAAAGGAACAGTTGGGATTTATTTGGCTTGAGCGACTGAATAGTTACGAATAAAGATAAATGTTGTTACAAAATAAACATACTCGTTCGTAATAAATTTGTGCATTTGTAGAAATGAAGTCAATAAAAATAGATTATTAGAGCTTTTTATCAATTTCCAATTTTCTTAATCTTTATACCGCCCGACAATCAGCGTCGAATTATGACCACCAAAACCGAAGCTGTTGGACAGGATATAATCCAATTTCGCTTCGCGGGCGTGATTTGGCGTGTAATCCAAATCGCATTTCGGATCGGGATTGTCGAGGTTGATTGTTGGAGGAATTATGCCGGTTTCTATCGCTTTGATACAAAAAACCAATTCAACACCGCCGCTTGCTCCAAGAAGATGTCCAAGCTGACTTTTCGTGCTGGAAATTGGGATTTTATACGCAAAATCGCCGAAAACCTGCTTAATCGCATTCGTTTCTGCAATATCGCCGAGTATCGTGCCGGTGCCGTGCGCGTTGATGTATCCGATTTGTTCGCAATTCAATCCGGCGTCGTTTAATGCATTCTGCATCGCGGATGACGCAATAGTTCCGTCTTCGTCCGGTTGCGTGATATGCGTCGCGTCGGACAACGCACCACAACCGAGCATTTCGGCAAAAATCTTTGCCTTGCGTGCTTTGGCATGTTCCAACGATTCGAGAATGATAATTCCGCTTCCTTCGGACAATACAAAACCGCCACGGTCACAATCAAATGGACGGCTCGCTTTTTCCGGTTCGTCGTTTCGTTCCGAGAGCGCACGCATTGCGCAAAATCCGGCAAGTCCCAACCTCGTCAACGCAGCTTCCGCACCGCCGGCAATCACAACATCCATCACGCCGTGACGAATTAACTGCACGGCATACGAAATCGCGTCATTGGAACTAGCACATGCGGATGAAACTGCAAATGACGGTCCGTGCAAACCGTAACGAATCGAAACATGTCCGCCTGCAGCGTTGGACATCATCTTAGGGATCGTAAATGGCGAAACCCGCGCCGCTCCTTTTTCAAGCAGTTTTCCAAAATTGATTTCAATTTCCGAAAGTCCGCCGACTCCCGAACCAATCATCGCCGCGCAACGATACGGGTTTTCTTGAGAGAAATCAATTCCCGATTGCGTTACCGCATCTTTCGCCGCACTTAACGCAAATTGTGCGAACCGGTCGACTTTTTTAATGTCTTTAGGTTCAATACAATTTTCCGGCGAAAAATCAATACAACGTCCGGCTATTTTTGAGCGGAAACCGAGATACAATTCATCTGTGAGCGCGCGAATTCCGCTTTTGCCAAGACATATGTCCTTCCAAACGCGGTCAACAGACAAGCCAAGCGGAGTGACATGTCCTAATCCGGTAACGACAACTCGCGGTTTCATCAAAATTGCTCTTTCCGTTTAACGGTTGCAAGTTTCTTAAAAACAAACTCTAAAACATCTTTTTATTCACGAAAATACACGAAACATTTTTGTCGTCAACAAACAATACAGACTTTGTACAGATAAAATTTAATCTATTCGTACAAATCTGTTGAGTATTATGTGTTTTTAATGCGGTTTTAGAGTTTTTTCAAGTGTCGGCGTTGAGACGCGACTCAATATATTTAATCACCTGACCGACAGTGGAAATTTTTTCCGCCGGGTCTTCGTTGATGCTGATGTCGAATTTTTCTTCAAAAGCGATCATCATTTCGGCGATGTCGAGCGAATCCGCACCGAGATCGTTAGCGATGTCGGTTTCTTCGTTGATTTGATCTTTACTGAGCGCTAACTGGTCAGCAATAATGTTAATGACGTCTTCTTTAACTGATGCCACGTAATTTCTCCTGAAATTTTAATGTCAGAATGTTTAATGATATTGATAGGAAACTTTTGATCGTTTTGTATTTTTGAGGATTCATTCTAATAATTTATATGAGCTTTGATTTAACAGAGTTATCTTGATTTGTTTTTTTGTAACCTTTGATACTTTTTCAAATCTTGCTAAAAAACATTAACAATTTCTCATAAAACGTGAAACAATCAGAAATTTTTTAACTTTTTCACACGGTTAATCCGCCGTCCACCGGTAGAACTTGCCCTGTGATAAATGACGCTTTATCGCTTGCGAGAAATAAAACAGCATTGGCGATATCTTCGGTTTGACCAAACCGACCAAGCGGCGTTTTGTCTTTGGCGACTTGCTTTACCATGTCGTTTAGTACGGCGGTCATATCGGTTTCAATAAAACCGGGCGCAACCGCATTGACAGTGATGTTTCGATTCGCCAATTCCAACGCAACGGTTCGCGTAAACGCAATCACGCCGGCTTTGGATGCACAATAATTCGATTGTCCCGGATTGCCTTGCAGCCCGCTGACACTGGAAATATTGATAATTCGTCCTTGCTTGGCTTTTCGCATCGACTCGCAAAACGCGCGAGTCATCAGGAAAGTTCCTCGCAAATTAACCGCAATCACATCGTCCCAATCTTCGTCTTTGAGCCGCCGTAATAACATGTCGCGAGTGATTCCGGCATTATTGACTAAAATATCAACTTTGCCAAATTTCGCCAAAATTTCGCCAGCGGTTTTTTCCACTTCGTCGCTTTTGGCGACGTTACAAATATACGCAACCGCTTCGCTACCGTTTTGATTGATAGCATCCACAGTTTGTTGCAAACGTTCGGCATTTGTACCGACACACGCGACTTTCGCGCCGCTTGCCGCAAACGCTTCTGCAATCGTCTGACCGATTCCACGTGTCGCGCCGGTAACAACCGCCGTTTTTTCTTTAAGGTTAATCTGAAGAAAATTTCCCACTGTTCAAACCCTCCGCTTATTTTATACCAGAAATTTTGCGTTGTGACAATACCTGATATTTTGTCAATTTGACATTTTTTCAAATTTCGGCAAATTCAGCGGAAAAATTGCGGATTTTCAGAGATTTTTCTCAAAACTAAAGGGAACTTCTAAAAACATTCTCTTTTTGCTGTACCATTTTCGTAAACATCGTATTTTACGATATGGCGTTTTTGGAAATGCAGGTTTTTAGAAGTTGCCTAAAGTACGTCTATCCCATGACACACCGTTTTTCGGTCGATTCGGCGTACCAAACCGCGTAAAACACGTCCCGGTCCAACTTCATAAAACGTATCGAATCCTAACGCAATCAGGTTTCGGACAGAATTTTCCCAAAGTACGGGCTGTAGAATTTGTTTTACAAGAATTTGACGAATCACTTCCGGAGCGTCGTGAGATTGAGCGTCAAGATTGCTGATAACAGGAATACTTGGGGGGATAAGCGTAATTCCAGCAAGAACTTCCGCCAACTTTTGATCCGCCGGACGCATAAGCGGCGTATGAAACGCTCCCGCTACCGCTAATGGTACAGCTTTCATAGCTCCCATCTTCACCGCGATTTCTGCCGCGCGTTCACAAGCGGCGTTATTACCGGAAATGACGATATTTCCAGGACAAAGAAGATTGGCAATTTGTAACGTTTCACCATTTCTTGCCTGATTACAAAGTTCTTCTACTTGACTTTGTTCCAACCCAAGAATACTGACCATGCCGCTTGGCGTTGCGTCGGACGCTTCTTGCATCGCTGCGCCGCGTTTTTGTACCAATTTCAAACCGTCCGCAAAACTTAAAACTCCAGCAAAAACCAGAGCCGTGTATTCGCCAAGACTCAAACCGGCGGCGGCTTCCGCCGACAAAACGACATCGGGCGACTCAATTCGTAATACCTCAAGAGCGGCAATACTGGTCAAAAAAATTGCCGGTTGGCTTCCGACGGTTGAATCAAGTTTATCCGCGGGACCTTCAAAACATAATTGAGTAATATCCCAACCCAAAATGTCGTTCGCGTTTGCATAAAGCCGTCGGATTTCTGGGTATTTTTCGGCAATAATTCGCCCCATGCCAACCGCTTGCGCACCTTGTCCCGGAAACAATAATGCGGTTTTGCCCATTAAAACACCCGAAAAAAATTGATATTTGATAAAAAGAATGTTCAACCAATGTATTTGACTGTGCAATATTTTAAATACGACGCACGTGATACGTAAATAATTGACAACAATCACGTTGCATCAAAATTTATTTTTCTTTTGGTTCAACAAGTTGCCGTCCTTGGTAGTGACCGCATCTCGGACAAACAACATGCGTTGGAATAGCTTGGCTGCATTCCGGACAATGTGTCAATTGGATTTTTTCTTTGTGATCGTGCGACCGGCGTGTTCCAGTGCGTGCGTTGCTTTGTTTTCTTTTAGGGACTGCCATATCTTAAACTCTTTTCTGAACAGCACTTATTTGCTTCAAGCAATAAGAAATATTCCTCATTACCCATCACGTCAATGAATAAAATTCATTTTCATTTTTATCATCGTACCGAAAAAAACTGTTTCGTCAATAGGTTGAGTTTTTAGGAGTAAAAACTTTCCTGAAAAATGCGAAAAATCCCTGATTATGTCGTTTTCCGAGTAGGCAATATTTGAAAAAACGTAACTAGTCAGTCGCCCAAACGCCATAAATCCGCACAAAGCAACTGTAGAGTTGCAAAAAAGACTTTACCATTGCACTTACCCGAACGGCTTTATTATTGCCGCCCTTAATTTATAAAGCTCCCTTAGTAGCCCGAATCGCACCAACTATGCGCCCTTAATTCCCTATTCTCTTATTTTTTAGACGATGGTTGTTACCCAAAAAGCGTGAACGAAAAACAAAGGAATAAGGGCGCGCATGTTGGTACAATTTGGGGCTACGACGGAAATTTTATAAATAAGGGCTGCAATAGTAATATTTTTCGGTAAAATTGACTGTAATTATCCAGTTACTTGGTGCGGGGTTATGTGGTTTGGATGACTGAGTAGTTACCAATATTTTTTGACTTAATGTATTTAGGTACTCGGCGGGTTGTTGGTCATGTTGTCGAAATTTTTCTGACCAGAATTGAACAGGTAGCGCAATCTCCATTCCCAACCAAACCTGACTCGTTTCCGTATTACGCATAATATCAGAAAATTTCATCGAGCGGCGTCTTATCGATGAACCGTCGTTAGCATCGCCTTCACAACAGAAACCGCATTGTAACAATCAATCAATAAACAAAACGCAAAAATCGTTGCTCGCGGATCAGCCAAAGTATTTACTTCACAACAAAGACATTGCGTCAATTCCAAAAACGCCGCCTTAAAAAATGACTGATAAGGAAATAGCATATAAAAAAATATCCGTATTAGCTCAAAGGTTTGCCGCCAAATATGACAGCTATAAAAAATCGGACTATAACGAAATGCTTACGAGATGTGATTTTATTACCCCGTTTTTCAAAGCATTGGGCTGGGACATGGACAATGAAAACGGATACGCAGAAAGTTACCGAGAGGTAATTCACAAAGACAAAGCAAAAGTTGGAAAGCTGCCTCAATCTCCTGACTACTCTTTTCGATTGGCGGGCAGTAACCGGCTTTTTTTTGTGGAGACTCAAAAACTAAATTTTGCAATGAAAGATGAAAATCAGTCTGCTTATCAGGTTCGTAGATATGGATGGAACGCCAAACTTCCAATTTCAATTATTACAGACTTTAAAGAATTTTCGGTTTACGATTGCACCCAAAAACCAAAACCAAATGACAAAGCTTCGGTTGCCAGAATCAAATATCTTACTTTTAAAGAATATCTCCTTGAGTTTGACTTTTTGTGGGATACGTTTAGTAAAGAAGGTGTGCTGAAAGGAAGTTTTGACAAGTTTGTGCAAAGCGGCGTCTGCAAAAAAAGAACAACAACAGTTGATAAGGAATTTCTACAATCGCTTGACGGTTGGCGGACTTATTTGGCAACTTCAATCAGTCGGAATAATAAACACCTTGACGAAGAGGAAATCGATTTTGCGGCGCAACAAATCATTAACCGCATCATCTTTTTACGAATGGCTGAAGATCGAAATATAGAACCTTATGAAACGCTGAAAAAAACTATCAAACAAGGCGACTATTACAAAAATCTTTTTCGGCTGTTTGAACAAGCGGATAAAAAATATAATTCAGGATTGTTTAATTTTAATAAAGATAAAATCAGTAAATATATTCAGGTGGATAACAAGGCAATCAAAACCATTGTCAACGAATTCTATTATCCCCAATGCCCTTATGAGTTTTCCGTTTTATCGATTGAGATTTTGGGCAGCGTCTACGAACAGTTTTTAAGCAAAAAGATTACGATTGACAAAACACACAGGGCAAAGATTAAGAAAAAAACGGATGTACGTAAAGTCGGCGGCGTCTATTACACTCCTCAATATGTGGTTGATTATATTATAAAGAATACAGTCGGCGAGCTCATTGAGAGTAAAACGCCAAAAGAGATAAACAAAATAAAAATCATTGATCCTGCTTGCGGCGGCGGTAGCTTTCTTGTTGGCGCTTACCAATATTTGTTAGACTGGCATAAGAATTATTACAACAAAAATAGCGAGTCGTCCAAATATAAAAAAAGCAATCAACTGACTCCCGAAGGCAACCTGACCGTTGCCGAAAAGAAGCGTATTTTGCTCAACAATATTTTCGGAGTTGACGTTGACGTCAACGCGGTGGAAGTAACGAAATTGAGTTTGTTTTTGAAATGTATGGAGGACGAAACCGAAGCCAGTGTTGCTTTGCAAATGCGTTTGTCTAACGAAAAGGTATTGCCAACGCTTGATGAAAACATTAAAAGCGGAAACAGCTTGATTGATTTGGATTCTTACGATAACAAAATGAATTTTGGCGAAAAATGGAAAGTAGAACCATTTTCGTGGCAAAAAGCGTTCCCGGAAATTTTTAAAAAAGACGGTTTTGATTGCGTGATTGGCAATCCGCCTTATGTAAAAGAATACACAAGCCGAGAAATATTTGAACAAATAAGAAGGTCGCATCTTGCAAAGTATTATCAAGGCAAAATGGATTTATGGTATTTCTTTGTTTGTTACGGTATAGACATCCTGAAACCAAACGGATTATTAGGTTTCATCGTTCCCAACAACTGGATGACAAATGCGGGAGCAAGTCTTTTGAGAAATAAAATTTTGACCGACAGCGTCATTAAAAACATCGTAGATTTTGGTGCGTATATGGTTTTTGACAGTGCAAACATTCAGACAATGATTCTGATATTGGAAAACCGAAAACAAAAATCCTATTCATTTGACTACCGAAAACTAGAAGCACAAAAACCAAACATTCAACTTACCCGACAACTATTAGCCAACGAGAACCAACAAGGATTGAAATACATTAAGCCCATAGTAAAACCAATCGAACTCACAGGCAAGTTTTTAGTATTTGGCGACAACGAAACGGACAAATTGCTCAATAAAATTCAATCGAAACAAAATTTTATTTTAGACAAAAAAAAAGAAATTGCACAAGGAATTGTTCCCAATCCTGACGTTATAAACGCGAGAAACATTACGAAACTTTCGAACAAAAGAATTGAAAGTGAAAATATAAAAATTGGAAACGGCGTCTTTATCGTAGCCAAAGACAAGTTCAAAGAATTATCGGCAACAGAGAAAAAATATATCAAACCTGTTTACGAACCCTACTTAATTGAAAAATATTCCGTGAAAGATTACGACAAAGAAATCATTTATATTACAAAGAAAAACGACAAACACGATTGCCCTGCGCTCGTGAAGCATCTTTCCAAATACAAAGAAATCATGGACGAAAGACGAGAAAATCAACAAGGAAAATTATCGTTTTACCATTTACATTGGGCGAGAGAGGAATACTTTTTTGAGCAAGGAGCGAAGATTTTATCGGTAAGAAAGTGTTCAAAACCAACTTTTGCCTATACCGAAAACGAATCCTATGTCATGATGTCTTTCAACGTCGTCAGAAGCAAACGAATTGATTTGAAATATTTAGCTGGATTGCTAAATTCAAAGATGATAGAATTTTGGTTGCGTAACAAAGGTAAAGTGCAAGGAAATAATTTTCAAGTGGACAAAGAACCAATTTTAGGTATTCCAATTTTCGATACGCCCGACAAAACGATTAAAGAACAAATCATCAAACACGTTGAACATCTTTTACAACTCAACCAAGATAAACGAAATGCTACGTTGTCTAGCCAACTTGAAATCATTGAAAACAGAATTGGATACAATGAACAACGTATCAATGAAATAATTTACGACCTTTATGGACTGACAGAAGAAGAAATAAAGATGATTGAGAACGAAAAATAAGCATAACGCCTGCGCTTCGATTTTTATACTTTAGATTTTCATTCCTCTGGCAAAGGAAACTTGATAAAAGAAGTGCAATGATAAAGCATTTCGGGTAACTATGTTGTCCGGTGCGGATTTATTTGGCTTGGGCAACTGACGCCATCGTTTTCTATTGCGTTTTTAAATATTGTCCCCCAAAAACGCAATAATCAGGAAAATTAAAACAACAAAACTAAAATACGGCTTTTTCGGATAATCATTCGAGCAGGTAATGTTATCTTGTTTCAACATTGTCTTTTGCGGTCGATTTCCATTTCGCGGATTTTAAGTTGGCGGTCGCGTTCGGAAAAGGATTCTTCGCAACGCTTTGACCATTGTTCTAATTCCTCGCGGCGTTTGACTAATCGTTGTTGTTGTTCAATCACTTGTTCCCGTAATGTACGCAGCTCCGATTTTTGTTCGTCTAACCGATCAATGGACTCGCGAAATTGCGTCGTAAGCTGTCCTCGAATCCTCGCTATTGATTCTTTCAACGTTTCCGAATCCATCTCGCCTGAAATCCGAAGCCATAGCTCTTCTGTCGCTAACCGAATTTCCAGCGTTTCGCGGTGCATTCGTCCCAAATCCTCGCGCGAATGTTCTAACGCTAAACGCATTTGTGAAAGGCGTTTATTCTGCCGTGCAAGTTCTTGACGCTCGTCGTCAAGCTGTTTGGTCGCTAACGCATTTGTTTCTTTCAGACGCCGTTGTTCGTTCTCCGCCGTTTTTTGGAATACTTGCCGTTCTCGCGTCAACGATTCTCGCATTCGTACCACTTCGTTTTGCGCTTCAACGATTTCCTGCTCGACCGTTTTTAATTCCGCAAAACGCTGTTCCATCATTGTCGCCTGCTTTTCACGTTGCCGAAGAACATTTTCCAACGTGATCAACTCTGATTCTTTTTGACGCAACCTGTTTTCCTGCTCGGCAAACGCTTTTTGACGTTCCTGAATGATTGCTTCCCGTTGCGTGATTTCCTCCGTGCGGCGTTTTCGGATTTGCTCAAACTCCGCCCATTGATTTTCAAACGCCTCCCGCCGTGCCCGCCATTCTTCCTCCGACTCGCAGATAAGACGCTCGCGCGACATATTTTGCTGTTCCTGCCGCGCAATTCTCGCTTCGGCTTCCGAAACTTTCACCGCAATTTCCGAATCCAACCGTTTACGGCGTTCCTCCAATGCGGCGTCTTGTTCCTGCCGCCGCAGAGTTAATTGGCGTTCCAGTTCTTGCTTGCGGTATTCGAGATTTTGTTCAATCTCTTTCTTTTCCCGCTCAAACTCCTGACGTAAAACGTTTGCGCTGTTCTGATAAGTCCTCTGTAAATCGGCTTCAACCGCCGCAAGACGTTGATTTTCCTGTTCAATCCGCGTTTGGTAGTATTGCTCCCTCTCTTTTTCTTTTTGAAGATAACATTCTTTGAGCTGTTCGCTCTGTTGCGCAAATCGTTCTTCCAGCAACGTTTGCCGTTGCGATAATTGCTGTTCAAATTCTTTTTCCCGTTGCTCGAAATACTTTTGTAACTCCTGCTCCCGCCGACGTAACCGGTCTTCGATTTCAGTCCGGCGCGATTCCAAAGCGATATTCTCGTGTTCAATATTATCTTGCAACGCTTGCAGGTTTTGTACTTGTTTATTCTTTTGTTCCAAAAGCCATTGCTGTTGATTTTCGACTTCCTGTTCCCGTGTTTTGAGTTGTTCCGCCTTTTCCTGAAACGTTAGATTTGTGCTTTTCACCAACGTTTCAAACTGTGCCATTCGCGCATACAGTACGTTTTCCCGATGATCGACCTCTTCCTGGCATTGCAACAGATGATCGCGGAGTTGCGTTAATTGATTTTGCGCCGCTTCATCTTTGGAAGGAAACATGGTTTCGCTGCGAAAATCAAACGTTCCGCTCAACGGCGATTGATACAAATTGGCATTATTGGTTTCACTTGGGAGCGAAACGGGCTTCCACGAATCCGTCGATAGAGAATCCGCCAATCGAGAATCCGCTGATCGAAACAAGCGACTTTTCGGCGTCGCAACTGCTTCGTGTTTTTCGTTATCCTCGTACCAAAAAGCGGTCGAACCCACCGACGTTTTTTCATTCGGGAAAATATCCGTAAGCAATAAGTTTTGCTCACGGCTATTCGTGTCGGGACTCAATGAAGACGGCTTTGCCATAATTCGATAAAATGAATAAAATGCACTAAAAAGATAAAAATTAACTTGCGGCTCGGAAAATTACTGTAACTTGCGTAATCGTTACCGTCATTTTTATCGGCAATTTCTGTATATTCCCTTGAAGAAAATAAAAAAATTCCTGATTTTTTCTCAAGAATAAAAAATCAGGAATGAAGTGATGAAAGAGAGACAATCGGGATTAGGGGATAGACTTCTTCCACTTGAAATTTCGATTTTTGAGACAGTGTTGATCGTTCATCACGTCCCCAAAGCTCCTTTGGCTGCTCTCTTTGGGGGGTTCGGCGCTCGCTTCAAGGGACACGAGGGATTTTTAGGACTCAAAGGACGGAAAAAAAACGTAAATTGGAGAACACCAATTGGTCAATGGAGAACTCCAACCGCATTTTGGAGAAATCCAATTGCTCATTGAAGAGTCCCAATCGTCTTTTGGAGAATTCCAATTGATCAATGGAGAGAGCCAATCATCTCTTGGAGAACTCCAATCGCTCAATGGAGAATTCTCAACGCTCATTGGATTTCTCCAAACGCTCAATGGAGAACCCTCAACGCTCATTGGAGTTCTCCAATTGCTCATTGGAGTCCTCCAAGAGACGATATTGGCAGGTTTTTTTATCATCTTTTAATGCTTCTCACCCTTTAAAATTCGGTTTTCGTTAAATAAAGGGACGTTAGAGGCATGAAGGACTTTGAGGACAGGAGGAGAGAGATTCTTGAAAAAGCAATTGCTGAAATATCAGGAGCAATTTCTGAAATCGAAAAGAGCAACTCCTGAAATCAGAAGAGAATCTCCCGGTATCAAGCACGCAACCTCTTGTCCTCAAAGTCCCAAACGTTCCTTTTGTCCCCAATACTTTCCTAGAACGAAACGGGAGAGCCGTCTTTGCGGCAGGATAACCTCAACATTGTTACTATGTCAATCGTCTCACTCATGAATCGCACCGAACCGTCACAAAGTCCGGTATTGACGCCGCCGGAGTGGTACGATCCCCAAGGTCCGTAGTTCGATTGGGCTGTAACGGCGACGTCAGTATCCGTCGTATCGCTCCCGTTCGTTACTTTTATATTGTAGGTCTTGTCAATTCCTTTTTTGAACAGGTTGATCGGTAACGTTTCGGCGAACGCTTTTGCTTGCCCCAACCTTGAGCTTCCGCCCGAACGAGCCCATGTCATTCCTACGTATTCATTCCACGCAATTTCCGACCAAGCAATCGTGTTTGACGTTCCATCCGTAACGCCGCTCAATCCAATTTTACTGCTACCGTAAATGATTCCATTGCTTACCCATGGACCACTGGTGATAGCTCTTGTCGTATCCCATGAATAGATGCTTGACGTCGTTACATCGGCTTCCGCTGCGCCGGCATTTGCCATGTAATTTGCGATATAGTTTCCGCCCTGATTGTTTCCTGTTTTGTTCTTTCTATCCGAGACGTCAGGACAGAGGAACACGGAAATCTCGTTTTGGCAGAGGACATTGGTATTTTGGTGTGTCATATTGGTTATGTCTTTACCTTCGGGAAGAAGCGACATAAGGTTTCCCTGTTCGATGTAAGGGAGGATTGCCAACAGACAAGTGATGTCGTTGCCGGCAGGTTCCGATGGAAACACATTGTAAACGTCGTGATAGGTATGCAATGCCAACGAGAGTTGTTTAATATTGTTGGTGCATTGCATTCTTCGTGCCGCTTCCCTCGCGGCTTGAACGGCGGGCAAGAGTAACGCAATCAAAATTCCAATGATTGCAATCACAACGAGAAGCTCGACCAGCGTAAACGCTCGACGAACAAAAGATTGTTTTCCAAAGCGGGCAGAAATGCTCGCAATAGCACGGGCAAAAAAGAGGGAAATCGCACGCAAAATATTGCATATTAACCATTTTGCGTACCCCCCCCCCCTGATATTTGTTGACTAAATTCACATGTTTGATTTGCTTCGCATGAACGAAACGCTTTGTTTGACTTTTGGTTTAACTTTTTCATAGCGGAAACTCTTTCTTTTTCATTTGGTTTGAAATTGTAATGACAAAAATCCCATTGTGGTTTTTGTCGATCTGTTTTTCCATGAACTTTCATTGATTGACATTTGTCTTTTATTGGCATTGTCTTTTTCCAGTACAGATTTTGCGTGTTACGACAAACTCAAAAAGTTTTATATGCAAAACAACGGGAATTTTACAGAAGTCCCAAATCTCATCAAGGGGTCAGGTTTCGCATTTTTTGAGAATTTTTTAAAGTTGAACCGAGACAAACTTTTTTATTTTGTTGTAATTACTAAACTTACGAAAAATAAAATTCCTAAAAAATTTTTTTGTTGATTTTAAAAAAACTTTTTAAAATTGATAACGGTTTTATTTTAAAAGGGACATTAGGGACAAAAATGACTTTAGGGACGTGATAGACTTCTTCCACTTGAACTTTCGATTTTTAAGACAGTGTTGATTGTCCTCACGTTCAAAAAGTCCCTTGTGTCCCTTTTTTAATGAAAACCAAATTTCAAGAGTGATGAGTCTTCTATTCCTTCGCTTGAAGAATCGTTCGAATCGTTTCGCAAAGTTTCAGTAGCGTTCCGACAGAAAGCGATTCGGCGCGGGTTTGATCGGTGAAGTTCATTTTAACCATAATGTCGTCCACTTCCGGTTTGCTGAGTTTGTTTTTGAGCATCGCCACCAGAACGGAACGGAGAAATTTTCGCCGATGAAAAAACACTTCACGGCAAAATTGATGAAAATACTGCAAATCGGGAATGCGTTTTCGCAATCGCGTATCAAACGTCACTTGCACAATCGCCGAATGAACTTTCGGACGGGGCCAGAACACCGACGGCGGCATGTTTCGAATAATACGGCAGTGACATTGACATTGCATCCAAAGCGACAACGCGCTGTAATCTTTTGTGGACGGCTTTGCAACAATGCGTTCCGCGAGTTCTTTTTGAATCGTTACTGTCATCGAATATGGCGGAATGTCGGTCAGCAACAAATTCGACATAAGCGGCGTTGCCACGCAATAGGGCAAATTTGCCGCCAATTTGAAACGGCTATTCGGAACTTTCGCTAGCGCCGACCGCACGGCGTCCAACACAAGCGGGCTGAGTCGGTTTTTATTTTGCAAAATGTCCGTATGCAAAAACGTGATATTTCCGCGTTCCTGCAATTCTTCTTTTGCGAGTTGATGCATCACCGAATCAATTTCGACAGTAATCACATGTCCTGCGTTTTGCGACATTAAGCCAGTCAACGAACCGGTTCCCGTGCCGACTTCCAACACAACGTCGTTCGATTCCAATTGCGCCGAATTATGTAAAAGCCGCAAAAGATTTAAGTCAATCAGAAAATTCTGTCCGAGTTTCGCGCGCGGATGAATCCCGATTTCTGAAAATCTCTGCATTAAGTAAGAACGTGTTTGGTTATCAGATGAACCTGTACTCATAATTTTTGCATCAACTCCGCAATTTGGACGGCGTTTGTCGCAGCGCCTTTGCGGAGATTGTCGCTGACACACCAAAATGTGAGACCGTTTTCGCACGACAAATCTTCACGGATACGCCCGATAAACACTTCGTCGCGTCCTGTGCCGATTGCCGGTTGCGGATATTGTTTGTTCGCGAGATCGTCAATCACGACGATTCCCGGAAAAGCGGCGAACAACTCGCGAGCTTTCTCGACTGTAATTTTCGATTCCGTTTCAACCAAAATATTTTCACTGTGACAGTTGGAAACCGGAACTCTCACGCATGTCGGACAAATTTGAATGGAGTCGTCGCCAAGTATTTTCCGCGTTTCGTAAACCATCTTCATCTCTTCCGACGTATACCCCTGAAATTTCGGGCTACCGATTTGCGGAATGAGATTGAATGCAATCGGATGCGGAAAACATTCATTTGCGTAATCTTTGCCGTCGAGGATCGCTCGTGCACCGCCGACTAAATCTCGTATTCCGGCAACGCCCGCGCCGCTTGTCGCCTGATAAGTGCTGACGACGACTCGTTTAATTTTGGAGTAATCGTATAACGCTTTCATCGCCATCACCATTTGCGTCGTTGAGCAATTCGGACTGGAAATGATCCCTTTGTGTTGACGTATTGCATCAGGATTGATTTCAGGAACGACAAGCGGCACAGTCGGTTCCATTCGCCAATAGCCACTTTCGTCAATGACGATACAACCGTGTTTCACCGCTTCCGGCACAAAATCGCGAGCCGTTTCGTCCGGCGTACTGGCAATCGCAAGTTGAATGCCGTCAAACACTTCCGGCTTTAATTCATCGACTGTATATTTTTTGCCCGCAAACGTAATTTCTTTTCCGGCACTTCGTTTCGACGCAAGAAATGTGATTTTTTTGAACGGAAAGTTACGCTCTTCAAGAAGTTGCAAAATAATCGTTCCAACGGCGCCGGTCGCACCGACAACAGCAATCGAATCGTACACGAATTCAAACTCCTCAACGGTGAAAATCGTTTGTGAAAGAAATAGTTTAACACAGTACTGTCAAAATGGTACAATTTTACCATCATTATTCCATTTTCCCAAAAGCTGTTCTATTATTCCACTTCCGTCCGATTCGACAAGGGGTTCGTGTGATTTATCTTTTTTCGCCAATTGCCTCATATTGACTTACGTGAAAAATATCTGATGATTTCGTTTTTGGGGAACAATATCTGAAAACGCAATCGAAAAACTATAGCATCAGTTGCCCAAACCAAATAAATCTGCGCTGAGTAACTGCATTGTTACCCGCACGGCTTTATCATCGCAACCCTTAATTTATCAAGTTTCCCTTCGTAGCCAACAAATAGCAACCAACAACGCACGCAAAATCGGGTGGTAACCACCCTTTGAATTTTGCCATTTTCGGGATATAATAGCTAGCATAATGTCGGTGAAATATAATTTTTGTTACTGAAATAGTGAAAATGGAAGAATAAACAATGTTAAACACACGAATTTTACGCGCGGTTTTTAAACGCAATTTTATCGGTTACTTTGCGAATCCAACCGGTTACGTGTTTATTTGCGTTTTTGTGTTGCTTGGGTCGGTGGCGGCGTTTTTGCCGGATGAGTTTTTCAATAAAAATCTGGCGAATCTCGACCAGTTGATTTTGTGGTTTCCGTTAGTCATGCTGATTTTTATTCCGGCGGTGACGATGGGAATTTGGGCGGATGAACGCAGACAAGGAACCGACGAACTTTTATTGACAATCCCCGCAAGCGATTTTGAAATCGTTATCGGCAAATTCTTCGCCGCTATCGGTATTTTTTCGGTGTCGCTACTTTTCTCGTTTGTCAGTAATTTGACGATTTTATATCAACTCGGCAATCCCGACGTCGGGTTGTTTATCAGCGCTTATATTGGTTTTTGGCTTGTCGGGCTGATGATGCTTTCGGTTGGCATGACCGCGTCGTTTTTGACCGGAAATCTGACGATTGCTTATCTTCTCGGCGCGTTGTTTAACGCGCCGTTTATTGCCGTGCAATGGGCTTACATTTTGCCGGTTTCCAGCGATTGGGCGGATTGGTTTCGGAAACTCAGCATCGAACAACAATTCGATCCTTTTGGACGCGGTATTCTCGGCTTTTCGGGAGTTATGTATTTTATTGCCATTACTATTGTTATGCTTTATTTTTGCATGGTGTTGATCAGCCGCCGTCATTGGTCGGCGAATCAGGCGTTTCACGGATGGACGCATTATCTGGCTCGCGGCGTTTCGCTTCTTGTAATTGCCGTCTATTTGAGCGTTATCGCTCAACGTTTTGACGTTCGCTGTGATATGACTCAGGAAAAATTGAGTACCCTTTCTCCGGCAACCGTCGAGTTACTTCATTCGCTTGACCCGAATTATCCGGTCAATATTGAGGCGTTTATCAGTCCAAAAGTGCCGGACAATTACGTCAAAACGCAACTTGACATTTTAACGCTTTTATCGGAAATTGAAAAACGCGGTAAAGGAAAAATCCATTTGCACATTCAGCGCATTGAACCGTACACCAAAGAGGCGATGCTTGCCGATCAACGTTTCGGAATTGTGCCGCAAACGGTATATCACCTCAAGCAAGGCGTGCCGCAACCGGAAAATATTTTTCTCGGCGTAACTTTTTCGTCGGGTTTGAATACGGTGAAACTTCCGTTTATTGATCGAGGATTGTCGGTAGAATACGAGTTGGTGCGTGCGGTTTGTAATGTCACCGCGCAAAGTAAAAAGCGGCTCGGTATTTTGAAAACCGACGCTCGCGTGATGGGGGAATTTGATTTCCATACGATGCAGCCGCCCAAAGCGTGGGACATCGTGGACGATCTTTCGCAGCAATACGCTGTTTCGGAAGTTGATCCGGCGAATCCGATCACGGAAAAATATGACGCGGTTCTTGCTGTGCAGCCGTCGTCGCTCGCGCCGAATGAAATGATCAACTTTATCGATATGGTACGGAGCGGTCAGCCGATGCTGATTTTCGAAGATCCGTTGCCGTTTCTCGCGCCGCAATTAGCGGGAACAAAAGATCCGAAATTGCCCGGCAATTCGCCGATGATGATGTATCAACAGCAATCGCTTCCGAAAGGAACGATTGACCCGCTGTGGGAAATGCTCGGCGTCGATTTTCTATCAGACCGCATTCCGCGTTCCGGTTACAATCCGATTCGCCGCGTACAGAAACTTCCGCCGGAGTTTTTGTTTTTGGCGTATAATCGCAACAAGCCGGAAGAACGTAAATTCCGTCCGTTTTCGGCGAAAGATCAAGTGACAAACATGTTGCGTTATGTGCTTGTGCCGTTTTCCGGTTCGATCAACAAAGCGGAAAAACCGAAATCTCCCAATATCACGGTTTCGCCGCTACTTTGGACAACCCGCGCAAATGGATATGTCAATCAATCGGATATGTTTCCCGGCGGACGAATGGGAATGATGCCTGACGACAGCCGCAAGGTCTATCCTGACGAAAATCAATACGATCTTGCTGTGCGGATTGAGGGCGAATTACCTCCGGTTGTCTTGCCGGAAAACAACGAGGAAAAAGCGGATGACGCAAATCCAGAAACAAAACCTGCGGACAATAAAGAACTTTCCCCGACAAAAATTCAGGTTATTCTTGTCGCGGACACGGATATGATTACGCCGGTGTTTTATTCGATCCGGAAACAAGGGACAGATCCGCGTCTTGGAACGAATTTTGAATTTGACAATGTTACGTTTGTGCTGAACGCGGTGGATTCTCTGGCAAATGACGAACGGTTCATTTCCGTTCGCGGACGTAGACCGGAACATCGGGCGTTAGACAAATTTGACGAAATGACACGACATATCAACGAATCCGCCGCGACGCAGTGGGAAGACGCGCAAACGGAACTCGACGAGACGATTGAAGCGGCGAGAAAAGATATGCTGGCAAGCGTCGAAAAACTTTCCGACGAATTGCAGAAAGACTCGCAACGCATTACGCAAACCGAATTAATAAGCCGCGTGGAAGCGATGAACATGACGGAGCAGAAAAAGCTTGACGCTCGCATTGATGAATTAAAAAACCGTTTTGAAGAAAAGAAAATGTTACTGGAAGTGGAACGTCAGGACGAAGTGCGCCGTCAACAGGGAAAAATCAAAGCTCTCGCAATTCTCGTCCCGCCGACGCCGCTCTTAGCGTTAGCATGCGTCGTCTTTTTCCGCCGACGCATGCTGGAAACCGAAGGAGCGTCGCAAACGCGGTTGAGAAAGAAAAGTAAAAAATAAGCGGAAAGAAATTTGCCATGCAGGAACGTTTGGAACATGCGGCGACAATCGCTCGTGAAGCGGGAAAATTAACGCTTAAGTATTTTAACAATTCTGAACTTGTTGTGGAGCAAAAAAACGATCAAACTCCGGTAACGGCAGCGGATCGGAAAGCGGAACTGTTATTGCGAGAACGGATTGCAGAATGCTTTCCCAACGATGCGATTCTTGGTGAAGAGTTTCCGTCTCAAGAAGGAACAAGCGGTTACCGTTGGATTCTTGATCCGATTGACGGCACCAAAGCATTCATTCACGGCGTGCCGCTTTACAGCACGTTGATTGGAATCGAATACGAAAATCAGCCGATGATTGGTGTGATTCGTTTACCCGCGCTCGATGAAACATTATGGGCGATGCGCGGAAAAGGAACGTGGCACGAATCGCCGAAATTCCCTCAACCGCAGCGGGCGTATGTCTCGAAGTGTAATGATTTGAAAAAAGCGTTATTTCTTACCAGTACGGTTACAACCTATCAAACCGCCGGACGCGAAACGGCGTTTCGTGAAATTGCTCAAAAAACGCAACTCACCAGAACGTGGGGCGACGCTTATGGTTATTTCCTTGTTGCAACCGGACGCGCCGAAGTGATGATTGATCCGGTGATGTCAATCTGGGACGCCGCACCGCTGTTACCGATTTTCGAAGAATCCGGCGGACATTTTACCGATTGGCGAGGTAATCCTACAATTACCGGCAACGAAGGAGTTGCGACAAACAGTTTGCTGCACGATGAAATCATTAAAATCACGAAAACATGTTTGGAACGTTAATAGACTTCTGTGTGTGTTCCTGTTATTTCATGTGGCAACACTGAGTTTGTTCCATTTGAGGGTCCCTCTGTGCATGATTACGTGGGAAGATGTCCAGCGACTGTTCTGTATCGTCCTTGTGGAATTCAAGTGGTTGGAGGAGGGATATTTGGTTGTGGTTGTTCATCGATTCCAATTTCTCATACTGTAGGTGGATATTCTGTTCTAGGTACATGTGGATGTTGGTGAAACGGTATGTTATATTTGATTCAAAAATAAATATTTTATCAATGATATGAAAAACTCTTTTGATCATTTTTATATGAAAATTTGTTTTTTTATAATACTTTTCGCTATGCCTGTTTTGCCCTTATATTCAGGTGAGCAGTTATTTTTACCTGTGTTATCTGCATCAGAAAAACAATTGCTTGATGGATATGATGTAAATTTTTCTCGATTAAAGTCATTTTATAGTAATATAAAAATGGAGGCAGTATTTTATCCAAGCACTAAAGAACCTCAAAAAGAAAATTCTATTGTTCATTTATGTGCTCATGTACGTGAAGATGGATATACAAGATTAGATGTATCATCTGAAATTAAAAAAGATGGACAGGTTATAAAAACTAATAATATTTTTTTGGTTACTCCTAAATTTGGTTATGCTTTCCAGAAAGTAGATGATCATGATTTTATTTTGAAAGGTAAAGAAAAACGCGAGGATGTTTTATTTATGATTCATCAATTAGCACCCTTTGTTCAAATTGCTTTTTCACATAACGGAATTTCTTTTGATCAATCTATTTTTAAATTTAAGGAAAAAGGAATGTATGATTCATCATTGTCAATACCTATTGTTAATTCTGTGAACGAAATCGTGAAGGATAACGAAAAAATAATCACTCTTTCAGTTAATAAGTCAAAGTTTTCTAAAGAAATAAAGGAATCATTAGCAAAAAAATATTTTTTTTCATCTGACAATTTATGGGTCTTGTTAGAAGTAAATGAGCCTTATTTTGACTCTTCACTAAAATTATTAGGAAAAAAAATAACGAAAGTGGAATATAATTATTCTCACGATATTCCATTAATTAAGCGTCTCATTCAATCAGATATCAATGTTGATGGTAAAGAAACATCTAATGTTGTTTATGAAATAAATAATATCATTTCAGATATGCCATCTTTGGAAATTTTTGACCCCAAGCAATTTTTGCCGCCGGGTACAAAAATTGGAAAGGAAATTCAACCGGCATATTTTTCGTGGGGACGTATATTTTTTATTTTCTTTGGTGTGTTTTTGGTTCTAGTAGGTCTTTGGATGAAAATTAAACAAAGAAACTTGAAAGTTTAGGTTTCTGATTTTTTGGGAAAAGGAGATTATTATGTTACAAAAATTTTTTCGTTTCGTTTCATTCGGCAATCAGTATTGGATTGCATCAATCGTTTATTTGGGTTTGACAATCGTTCTTTTAGGAACTGCGTCTGGATTTCATATTATGGCGGATGATCCCGAAGACGG
>JAIRYX010000507.1 GCA_031267635.1 Planctomycetaceae bacterium | reverse complement strand
ACTGAAGCAAATCCAACGCATAAGATTCAAAAAATGGGTATAACGTTTATGCTCTTTGGCGAACGTTAAATGAATCTGTTTGACACAACCGCAATCGTGGCGTCGGACGCGAGGAACATCCAGAACGATCATTCTCGAATGGGCTTCAATATAAAACTCCATCCTACCGACCACAGCAGAATTTTAACGCCTTTTATTGTAGCATTTTGTCCGCTTTTAAAAATGCTAATGAATAAGGAATGAACTTGTCGGATGAACCGAATTTTGTTCTTTCAACCGCGAGAAAATGTAGCAGAAAAACAACAACTCGTCAAAAGGAAGTAGTTGAATAAGGCGATAACGCAAACAAGCCGAATTAAGAATCCGGTTAGAATTTTTTTGCCCCCCCAGTGTCTCGCGAACACCGGGCTACTCCCTATCACGATTGCTAAATTATTACAAGTAAAAATTTAGCAATCGTATTGTAAATGTCAATAGCCATTGAATTTATGACCTTTTTTCATTGACACTTTAACACGCAGGGGATGAAATATCCCTTGCGTGATTGGCCAAGGCGGGACTCGAACCCGCACGCCCTTTACGGACAGGGGATTTTAAATCCCCAGCGTCTGCCATTCCGCCACTCGGCCTTTTCCAAAAAACATCAAAGTTGTTTGGAAAATGTTTAATCATTCTTTCGGCTTGAAAATTTTTTTGTAATTGAATTGTATCAAAATTTACCAAACGAAAACAATACCAAAATAATCAGAGTAATCAGTCAGTTTTATTTTTTCTGCCCGATAGATTGTGCTGCAAGGATATTTTGACGTTCATTTAGCTTAAACAGTTTTTTGAGCGGTTCCGATTCAAAACTCATACGAATCGTGCAACCCAATCCTTTGGATCCGACCGTTAAATAAACATCTTGTACCGCACAACCAGCGGAAAGATATGATCCGCCACCGTTTCCTTTGGTTTCATCGTTGACATAAAAAAAATTGACAGGCGCTTGTTGTGCGTAAGACTGTTTTCCAGCAAATTGGCGATGATCTCCGGCGGTTTTCAAAATCAACTTATTATTCGCCGCGTCGTAAAGATACGCTCCCTCTTTTGTAATGATGTAAACATCTAATTCTTGTTTGTTTAAGCCGGTCGGAATGACTCGCTTGTCTTCGCGGTTGAAACCGTAAGCCGCCCAAAGCAAATCGGAAATCGTTTGTAAATCAAGCGGCGTTTCGGCAAATTCACGGCACGATTGTCTTTCGTTAATCAAATCTGTTACTGGTTTTCCACCGGAACGCTGCGGCGCAGGCAACGTAATATCATGAGCAAAAGCCGTCAACGAGACACACGCTAAAATAATTACCAAACTAAATGTTTTCATTGCAAATCCCTTATTTCCGCAGGCGAGAAAATTTCCCTCTGCAAGACAGTAGCTTCAATAATTATATTTTAATAACTCATGTGACGCATGAGCTATCGTAACTCTTCAGTTGCCCAAAGCCAATAAATCCGCACTTGGCGTCTGAATAGTTACGAAAAATCAATGAACAATGCTTGGCGACTTTAATTTAATTAGCGTGCGTAACATGAGTTAATAATTTTATCATACATTACTCATATTGCAAGCGGTAGAACCTGCGACAAAATCAAGATTATGACAAAACCGCTGCAACCGACAATAATATGCAACACCGAGACCGATTTAAGGGTGTCGGTTTCGCTGATTCCCGCCATACGACTGGTGATCCAAAACCCGCTGTCGTTCATCCACGACGTCACAAGTGCGCCACAGCAAATGCTTAAACAAAGATACGCCAGATTGAATCCCAGCGTTTCCGTCGTCAACTTCATCGAACCGATAATCGCCGCCGCAACCATCATCGCGGTCGTACTGGAGCCGAGCGAAAGTTTCAATATTGACGCGACGCAAAACGCCGCCGTCAAAATTCCAATACCGGAAACGCCCGCTTCATGTTGAAAAAAGTTTTCAACCACTTTACCGATTCCTGCCGCCTGTAACATTTTTCCAAACGCGCCGCCTGCCGCCGTGATAAGAATAATTAATCCGCCGTCAAGCAACGCCGCGTCAATGTCTTTGCGGATTTCATCGAGCGTCGCAGTTTTCTGACGATAATACACACAAATCGCAAGCATTGCGGCAAGAATCATGGCAATTTCTTTACTGCCGACAACGTGAAGAATATTGACGAACCATCGGAACACGCCGCTTGCGTTAGCGGGAACCGTATTGTTCAATGCCAGTACAAAAAATGAGTGGAGCGCAATCAACACAACCGGCAACAACACAGGCAGAATTGCAAAGCCAAACGGCGGTAACGAATTCTTTCGTTCGGCAGAATTTGCGTTTTGTTGCGGCAATTCTTCCTGCGGAAGATGGATTTCCGGCGACGGCATGTACCAATCGATGAAATATGCCGCTGTGATTCCGACCGGAAACAAAATCACGCCGACAAGCAAACTAATCATCATCATATGACCAAGATTCGCTTGCAGCGAAGACGCGACAAGCAACGGTCCCGGCGTCGGCGGAACAAGAGCGTGCGTAATCATCGCACCGGCGCAAATCGCCATAAGACACAAGATATAATTTTTCCGCACACGCAAATAAAACGAGCGGGCAAGCGGCACGAGCAAATAAAACACAGTATCGTAAAAAACAGGAATCGAAAGAACGAAACCGCTTCCGCAAAGAGCCGCCGGAAACCGTTTTTCGCCGAGAACTCGGCAAAGAACGAGAACAATTTTTTCCGCCGCCCCGCTTTTCATCATGCAAACGCCGATAATCGCCGCCATCGCAATCACGATTCCGATATCGCCGACTGTCGCGCCGAGTGCGGCGGCAACTTGCTTTCCTTTTTCCGCGTAAGGGATTGAATCGTTCATTAAACTGACCGCTAACGCCGCCGCAATCAACGCCAAAAATGCGTTTGTTCGCAACACGAGAATCATCAACAACACAACGGCTATGCCGATTAAAAGTATTAAAAGTGGAGACAT
>JAIRYX010000492.1 GCA_031267635.1 Planctomycetaceae bacterium | reverse complement strand
GCATGATTTTGTAATTGCATTGGACAGAACCATCCTTCATCATTTGATCATGATTACTCCCCGTCCATGTTGTGGGACGGTCATAAGGCGGTTTTGACCAATCAATTGCGGCAAAAGTTACCTGCCCTTCAATAAAAGGCATGAGACGCGGCTTGAACGGTGGGTAACAAAACAGGCAGTCGGATCACAAGCGGTTTTTATACTGCTCGTCTTCAAGCGTCAGCATTCTACTTTGGGCGAACTGCCCCATCGGCGTCAGTAAAACAACAATACACAAAGCTGTCAGAATAATAAAATAATACAGAACGTCAAACAATCTTTTTTCATGAAGCGCGTCCTTTCAATATCCGTTCGCGGATTTTGAAAGGACGCGCAATTACAATCATTATGAGACCTACAATAATGCTAATCCAGTTGTAAATCGAGGTGCTTCTAGGTTTGACTGTTTCTTTAAGAAGACCGCCGATAGATGGACTGTCGCCCCATTTATAAATAGTATTATTAACCGTATCCACCACCATAATATCAGCAGGAATGAAATTCACAAAATAGTCTTCTTTTAAATTATCGTTTAATTTTGTGTTTAATACCTCGATACTTCGTTTACATGTTGCTTTGTTTGTTTGGTCATAATAGAGAACTATGGCTTTATTTGGCAACCACACTCCATTCCCATAGTCAGTAAGGTCGAAGAGTGTTGTTTGTGTTGTCAACCAGCGTCCCATTAGTTGTCCTTCTAAAATATTTTGTGTATAAGTTTCTGCACGGACAACTGAAAAGTCTTTAGAAATATCCAAATATAAACGAGTAGTTAAATCTGCAACAACAATACATTCACTACCATTTATTACTTCTTTTTTTTCATAAACAACTACGATAGTATCTTGTTTAAGAAATAACAGTAAATCAAAACCTTTGTTTGGCATTTGACAGATTTCTGTATTGTACAGCATACTCAGTGCTAATGGCATGTAAGGTTGGAAAAAATCATGCATTGAATCAATTTTAGATTCCTTGATACCAGCATGTTTATGACCATTAGGATACGTCATCAGAGTAATAATATTATTACCGTCAAATGATGTTCTTATTTCAGGCGTTTGAGAAGGTGAAGGTTGTAATTTAATATCAAACAACAACTTGTTTTTTGAATTTATCAATGCAAATTCACATATCTCTTTCCTATGGATCGGAATCAAATCTGTTTTGATTAAGTCATCTATAGTAATTGAATAGATACTTTTAAAATCCTTAATCGAATTTCTTTTTGCTTCGATCAAACGCAATAGATTTTCTCTTGAAATCAACGGTTTTTGTTGTTTTACAACTTCTCCATATAAATTCAGTTTCTGAATATTATCATGAAGATTAGGGAGAATAGAATAGTAATCCATATCATTTGGTGAGTAACCGTGTTTATTACGATATTCTTTAGGGAACTTCTAAAAACCTTATTTTCAACGAACGTGACCGTTGAAAAATAAGGGCTTACGAATATTTTGGGGAGGTTTTTAGAAGTTCCCTTTAATCTCATTGAACGTTTGTTGAAAATCATTTTGAGCTAATAATAAGGTCGAGAAAATCTGAAACAATAAAACAAAGAAAAATAACAAGATTCGCATATAATTAATTCCTAGAACTAAACTTTTGTAAAATTAGAACAAACATGTTTGACAATTTCAAAAATCTTGAAAAATCCAACACGTGCACCTCCGAATACCTCTTCTTGTCAAAACTCAAATCATCATGATTTCATACAGATTAGCAAGCGATTGATGGTACAAGAAACGAGATTTCCGGTAATTGCTAGTACCAAGTCCACTAATTGCTATTGATGTTTGAATATGGAAAACACCGTAATTTCATGCTTTAAGCACCCAAGAACAATTAACCGGACTTACCACTAGCAAAATAACGATTGATTTTATTAGACCTGTTCTCTAATCCTAGTACGAAGTTCCTCAATTTCTCTTGATATGAAAAATGTCAAATTTATAGATATTTTACGTTGAAAAATGCCAAGTGAAATTACGTGACTTCGTGCGAGGCAGTTACCCAGGGCGGATTTATTTGGCTTGGGCAACTGGCGCCATAGTTTTCTCTTGCACTTTCAAACATCGTCCCCAAAAAACGAAATAATTAGGAATGTTTATACCTTTATCGAGTCGCCTGAATTTTTCGACTATCGCTTGTCCGCATGAAGATCGTTACAAAATCAGCGACTTGCCAGTTAGCGTTTGGAACGCTTCGAGATATTTTTCGCGGGTTTTTTGCACAATGTCGTCCGGCAATGCGGGCGGCGGGCTGTTTTTATCCCATATTGTACTCGTGAGCCAATCGCGGACAAATTGTTTGTCGTAAGACTGTTGCCCGTGTCCGGGGGCATATTGTTCGACAGACCAAAAACGCGAGCTATCCGGCGTCAACACCTCGTCAATCAACAGAATTTTGCCGTCAAGCAAACCGAATTCAAATTTCGTATCGGCGATGATAATTCCGCGCGAGTAAGCGTGTTCCGAACCTTTTTGAAAAATTTCAATTGCGCGGTTTCGTACTTTTTCCGCCAAATCCGTACCGACAATCTCCGCCATCCGCTCAAAGGAAATATTTTCATCGTGTCCTTCGTCCGCTTTGGTCGAAGGCGTAAAAATCGGTTCGGGCAATTTCTCACTCTCGCGAAACCCAGACGGCAAGTTTATTCCACAAACCGTACCTTGTTTTTGATATTCTTTCCAGCCAGAGCCAGACAAGTAACCGCGAACAATACACTCAACCGGCACAACTTTACATTTATTCACAAGCGCAGAACGCCCCATAAATGGCGTCAAATCCGTTCCCGTGGGAAACGGCATTTTTGTTACATCGGTGGTTATCAGGTGATGTTCGGTTTTCAGCATTCCAAACCAAAATTCCGCCATTTGGTTGAGTACCTTGCCTTTGTCAGGAATCAGCGTCGGAAGAATCCAATCGTAAGCGCTGATGCGGTCAGTGCTTACAAGTAAAAGTGAATCGCCGAAATCATAACAGTCGCGCACTTTTCCTTGTCGAGGAGTTAAACCGGGAATCATAAATGTCATTCTCCACGAAGTTTAATATTTTGCAACGTCAATTTTTCGCGGATTTCTTTGAGACTGGTTACACCAAAATTTTTGCATTCGAGCAATTCGTCCGCTGTATGTTTTACTAGCTCGCCGATTGTTTGTATTCCCAAACGGCTCATGCACTTACGCGCACGTACAGATAAATCCAAATCGCCGACCGGACGCAATAAAATCGCCTGTTCATCCGGCGAAAGCGTTTCGACATCCACAACATCTTGAGCATGTTTTTCTGTCGCAAATTGTCCAAGTTTCAACCCTTTTAGTGCCAACATTTCCCGAATCTCCACCAAACTGGTTTCGCCAAAGTTTTTGCTAGCAAGAAGTTCTTGTTCCGAATGTTGACAAAGCTCACCTAAAGTATTGATTCCCATTGACTTGAGACAATTCCGGCTTCGCACCGACAATTCAAAATCCGAAACCGCAAGACTGAGAACTTGCGTCATTCTATCGCGTTTTCGCTGTGCTTCTTCGTCGTAATGCATTTCACTGGATGCTTTTGCATCTTTCAGGAACAATTGAGCGCGGGTATTTGTTGGGTAAGCGTCAAGCACCCGTTGATAGCACATCATCGCCTGTTCGTATTGTCCCATATCTTCATACAAAACTCCCAAATTGATTAACGTTCCCACATTTGTTGGGAAATGTGTGACGGCTCGTTTGTATAATTCAAGGGCTTCATCGTCGTTTCCACGACGTTCATTCTCAACCGCAAGCCCAAACAACGCACCGGGATGATTTCTGTCAACAGAAATTGCACGCTCATATAA
The DNA here is from genome assembly GCA_031267635.1 of Planctomycetaceae bacterium. Lineage (GTDB taxonomy): Bacteria > Planctomycetota > Planctomycetia > Pirellulales > Thermoguttaceae > WRMR01. The sequence continues at coordinate 5,306 of JAIRYX010000492.1, read as the reverse complement.
AGCAATCGCTTCATTGGGGTTAATGCCGATTGCCGCCACAGTTGCGCCGCGTTGATACAAATATTCCGGCGTTTGTTCAATTGCACCAGAAAGTTTATCCAATTCATTCAAACTACGTTCATTTTGATTCAAATAGCGGTAAACTTCCGCACGCCCAAGTGTACAAAAATCAATGTGGTACCCAGCCGCCTGAGCAAGATCATAACTTTTCAAAGCAAGATCATATTCTTGCAAGTGAAAATACGCTTTTGCCAAAAAGAATTGATTAAGAGGACCGCCATCTCCTTTTTTCAACGTTTTGAGAGCAATTTGGAATCTTCCAATCAGATATTGGCAAACTCCCAAACGCACCAATGCAGCAGGACTGAGTTCATCAGGTTTACTTTCCAACTCCTGCACAGATTCTTTTAATGTTTCAAACTGAGTAAAATCTCGACTTGTCAACGCGAGAATCTGGTCGATTTCACGAGGTCCAAACGTACCGTTGTACAAAACCACCTGTCTTATATCAAAATTCGGGATGGTTGCCATTGTCATATTATTCTCTCCACATCGGGCTGCCTGATCAACCGATTTTTCAGGAAATGGTATCTATCCGAAAAGAAAAGTCGCAAATTCTTGATATACAAGCAATTAGCAAAAATTCGGCGTCAATGTTTTTCGATAAAGTTATGTTTTGCAAAGGACGCAAGACCGCGTACCGATGCCCAAAGCAATAAACATTATAGTTTACAACAAATTTTATTTTTATGCAAGAGGGGTGCGGATCTCAACAACTCACCTGTTACGCATCATTAAGTAGCGCCAAGTCCTTCAATGGATATTGATTTTTTAACTATTTAGTCGATTAAATCCAATAAATCCGCACTGGGCAACTGGGTAGCTACGATTTTTTATAGGGACCGTCAATCTTACCGGAAAACATTATTATTGCCGCCCTTATTTATCAAGTTTCCCTTAATAGCCAACAAAGCCCTCAAAACGCGCCCTTATGCCCTTATTTTTGAGATAATGGATTTTTATCAAAAAAACTGAACGAAAAAAACGAAAAATAAGGGGATAAGGGAGTATTATTGGGAGCAATTCGGGCTAATAAGGGAATTTCAGAAAAATAAGGGCGGCAATAATAATATTTTTCAATAAAATGACGGCAACTGAATAGTTACAAAAAATCAACGAACAGTGACTTAATTTAAAAAACTTATGTGCGTCACATGAGTTATAAATTCTAGTTTTACGTATTCTCGCTTATCTTGATGCACAGGTCGCCGCGTGGCGCTGTCTCATGGACTTTGCGTTCGGTTTACCATTTCATTCGCCGGAATATCCCAACAACATCACTCCATCACATTGTACATCAACATATTCATCATTGTTGCCTCAACAGACATCCATAAATTTCGGACATCCTGTTTGCCCCAACCAATAAGTCTCCTTCAAATCCTTGAACACCTCCTCAATCCCAAACCGAATCCCATAACTCGCAATAATCTCTTGCATTGATAAGTCACTGGTGATACACATCAATGGAATCCATGTGCCATCAGCTTCTTTTATCAACTCGATCTTTAAAACAAACGGATCTGCTTCGTTCGCTTGACGCACCTGTCGAACCGACCGCGAAAGGCGGTCAGATGTCGCCGCTCCGTTGGACGACGAAAAGCACAAGGCGATTGTAGAACATACTGAACGAGGAAGTGTTTGTATTTCGCACATGACAGTTTGCAATTATTGCACAACTTGGAATACCAACGCCCGACGTCCTACCGAAAAACTAAACCGAAAACGCTGCTCCGAAAAGTGGCTCGAAAATCGACTCATCGCAACTTCAAACCAACCTCTCCATAATACGAAATCATCAGAAAGTGTGAGTTATTTTATTTCAAAAGAATCGACAATTTCACGATCGGTGTCGCCGAAAGTTTCTTGTTTGTCGGATTGCACAACAAACGCAATGACCGCTTGTTTGCCGTCTTTTTTCGTGAGTAAGTAATAAATCCAAACAAGCGGCATAGATTCCGAATTGTTACTGACAACAATTCTTAATTCGCTGTAATCTTTTTTTGTTTTTCCTTCTTGCTCGGAGATCACTTTGCCAAAATTATTGCCGAGTCCGGTTTTCAAGTCTGCGCGAAACGAGTCCAGGGTACTTGGCGATGCGGTATCAATTTTTCCCATTTGCGCGACGTCGCATTGCGATAAAAGTTCGCCGTTTTGGAGCAATCGAAGTTTCGTGCTACCCGGCTCGTCATAAACGATATACCAATTTCGATTATGCAGAAACCGCCACGCGCCTTTGTCCGGCGAATCATACAATAATTGAAGATTTTCTTTCGTTGGTTCTTCCGGCACATTAATTTTGTTGTCCGGCATGAGTTGTTCCGGCTCAATATCCGGTTGTACTTTTAAACTTAATTTGGCGATAAGATCAACCGCAGGTCCGATGTTGCCTAACGAGCGGCTTTCCGTAATCACAAGTCCTAACCAAATAATCCGTCGGTTTTCCATGTCGAATTGATACATAATATGCACATCCATTGCGCTTGCCGCACCGAGATATGCACCTTCAATATCTCCCTTGACGTCAACGAGCGCAATATTATTTTTGACTTCCGCCAGCGACGCTTCGACGTTTTGCGTGTCAATCGCATCCAATGTTAGCAACGGACCGAGCGTTTCATCGGAAATTTTCCACGTTTCGCCGACACTTACTTTTTTCGGCGGAAGTAAGCGATCCAACAAGAGTGTGTTTGCCGGCATATCTTCAATCAAAAGCAATTGGTTATCTTTAAGCGGACCAGCAGTCGCAAAAAGCGAGCTTTGCCCGCCGTTTATGTTGCATATAATAATTTTTTTATTCGTGTCAAGAACTGGAGAATTAAGCTGGTTGCCAATTTGAATTCTTGCTTTTGCTACGTTATAATGACGCACACTTTGCAACGGCGAATTCAATGCTTCGTCGAATTTTTCCGTGCGTTCTTCGTATCGAAATCCGGCGAGAATTTCCATTTTATTCGAGTCCGACTCTTTTCCTTTGAGAAATTGCGTCACATCGCCGACCGCTTCAAGCGTTACTTCAACCTTATCCACCGTTCCTGTTGTTCGGCGGCTGACGAGCGAATAAGTTTTCATGTTGTCCGGTTGAGGCGTTTCCGTCTTCGAGAAATCGTTTTTATCGGACGCTTTTTTGTCCACATCTTGATTATCTTTGCCGAGTAATTCATTAACCAACGCATTTTCCGTTTGGTCTGTTTGCGCAGCGTCTTCTTCTTGTTGTCCCAAACATTTTTCAATACCGGACACATCAACAAATGTCAGTCCCAAACAAATGAGTAATGTTGTAAAATAAAATCGTAACATGATTAAGTTTCTATTATAAAATCTCTAAAAAATTAGCTCTAAACCCGTTTTAAGTTGACCGTGAGACGGATAGAGAGCCAACCATACTGAAACAAATTAAACGCTTGGAATAAATGATTCATTCGGATCAAATTTCTCCAAGAACCGTGCCAACAAATTTGCTGTTGCGTCAATATCTTTCAACGAGATGATTTCCACCGGCGAGTGCATGTAACGGTTTGGAATGCTTACTAAAGCGGTGGCAACGCCGGAGCGGTTGACTTGAATCATATTCGCATCTGTACCGGTAATTCGTCCTTCGGCGCAAATTTGTATAGGAATTTCGTTATCTTTTGCCGTTTTGACCAACGCATTCACCAGTTTTGTGTTCATGTTCGGACCGCGAGAGATGACCGGACCGCCGCCAACAATAATATCGCCGTTTTGCTTTTTTTCAATCGTCGGACAATCTGTCGCAAACGTGACGTCAACAGCAATACCTATTTGCGGATCAATTCCAAACGCACTGGTTTTCGCTCCACGAAGTCCAACTTCTTCCTGAACTGTTGAAACAGCATAAACCGCGCATTTTAACATTGAACGATCCGTCCGCCGCAATGCTTCCATCACCACCCACGCGCCGGTTTTATCGTCTGTACCGGGAGCGGTTATCGTTTCGTTCTGTAATTCGCGGTATTCTAATTCCACAGTGATCGGCGAACCGATTTCCACCAGCTTTTCGGCTTCTTCTTTATTTTTTGCGCCAATATCAACCCAAAGGTCTTGAATTTTCGCCGTCTTTTTCCGCTCGTCTTCGGTCAAAAGATGAATCGGCTTTTTTCCGATAACGCCGGAGATTGCTCCTTTTTCCGCCCAGATGATAACTCTTTGTCCGATAAGATGTTGAGCGTCCCAGCCGCCAAGCTGCAAAACATACAAAAATCCTTCATTGTCAATATAATTTACCAACAAGCCAATTTGGTCGCAATGCCCCGCTAACATAACGCGATAAGGAGCGTCAATATTTTTGCCGACAATTAAATTGCCGTGAACGTCGGAATGTATTTCGTCCGCAAACGGCGTCATGTATTCACGGACGGCTGCTTGTATTTTTTCTTCAAAACCTGTCGGGCTTGGAGTTTGTAGCAATTTTTTGAAAAAGAGTCTGGAATCTTCAATCATAGTTATATCGAATGTTGTTATGAGGAGCAACAATGCACATTAAAACACATTTTACAAGAGCGGCTCTAAACGTAAGAAATAACGCTGGCTTTCATAAAATCTTGCACGATTATATCATATTCTTTTTAAAAGCCATAGACGTCAGCGGTGGTTTTTTATGTTGTGATTTTTTCTGAAAAATAATTTAGTAACTAAATTTTTGCAAAATTGAATTAAGGTGTGGTAAAATTGACGTTTGTGGCTCGTCAATCACCTGAGAGTTTCTAAAAACCGTAGGGAACTTCTAAAAACCTCTCCCAAATATTCGTAAGCTCTTATTTTTCAACGGTGAAATTTGTTGAAAATGAGGTTTTTAGAAGTTTCTCGTATTAATTTACGAATTTTATTTTTTGGGTTATTTTCGTTTTAATTTTCGAGCAATTGGTTTAGAATTTTTCATTCAGCATTGATTTTATGCTGAATTATTTGAAATTTTGCGTAGGATTCCTTTGAATATCACTTGAGCAGACATATTGCCCGTCTCATATGTTGGCGGCGAGATTTCGTATTCCGATCCAAAATTTTACACGTTGTCCGCCTATCGTTCGTAACGTCTCATCTCCCATCCGTTTCTTTTGCTCGCCGAAAACATGCTCAACGCGACAACGAACCCTCGACTTGACGCGATTCCAAAAATGTTGCAGCGGCGTCAACGGTTGATTGCGAACTCCCTTCTCACAAATCTGTGGCGAAAATCCACGCTCTTTCAAATCGTCTTGGATTGGATTACGCTCACTGCCCAAATA
>JAIRYX010000412.1 GCA_031267635.1 Planctomycetaceae bacterium | reverse complement strand
TTTATCGGTTACAAAACGGAGATTACGCGATTCGCGGCTGATTTTGACGTGCCGTTTGACAACAACCAAGCGGAACGGGATATTCGTAACGTCAAAGTCAAAATGAAAGTTTCCGGCGGATTCCGTACCCAAAAAGGCGCATCCGCATTCGCCAGAATCAGCTCCGTCTTGAACTCCGCATGCAAACAAGCAAAAAATGTTACAAACGTCATAAAAAACGTATTCGACAAACCAAATAAATCCCCACTAAACGACTGAATAGTTACCTAAAATTTAAAAAACAACTTGGGTACACTTCCCCCCCCCTATTGTGCGGTTTTGTAATCGCGATACAATTCTCCCTCGTTATTCGTTTGGAGGATAACAGAAAATTTGTAGCTTTTTGCTTGTTACTGTGGTTGGCATGAGTGATCCGTATCAATTTTTGTGGTGACGTTTCTTTGTTTGTTTCAAAAAATATTACGAAATACTGGGGAGTTTTAAGAATGGTAAAACCAATGTTAAATTTTTGTGGAATTGAGATTGATGTGAACATGGAAGTAAAGAATGTTAAAATAGACAATCCAGAGAAGGGGGGGGGGGGGGGGCTATCTTTTTAAATAAAAAAGTCTTTTCGCGAACAGCTCTTTGGGGATTTCTCCTAAAATTTCTTTTGTTCGGGGCTTTACTTTTGTTGAGTATGTTCTGTTTGCTGTGGTTGTTGCTGTTTATTTATTTGCAATTTCGTTTACATTGGCGGCAGACAGTGAAGATGAAACGTTATTACCGTTATCGTATGGTGGCGCGGTTACCAATTCACTTGAAAATGACAAACTCGAACTAATACCCCTAAAACCTTCAAAACCAAACATTGCTTCACTGCTTGACGGTTATTCACGAACCGATGATGGTAAAGGTAACGCCACTCATTTCTCGTTCAAATTATTGGATTCTTGGTATCAATGCCCATTATTGTTTTTGCCGGATAGCAACCAGTTGTTATTGGCAAGAACTAAAAATGTCAATTGTCCTATTACTATTATTGATTGGAACAAGGATAAGGTAATGCAGATAGATACATCATCAACAGCGGATTCAGTGGTATTGTCGCCAGATGGTAAAAAATTTGTTACCACAGAAGGTTATGGTACACGAATTATTATTTGGGAAGTGGATACGGGAAAAGGGTTACATCGACTACCAAGTGCAAAATGTGCCATATTTTCACCAGATGGGAAAAGATTGGCTATCGGAGGTAATGATAGTGTATTGATTTTTGACACCGTTACAGGAAAGGAATTGAATAAATTACCGGAATCTACAGGCGATGCAACTTCAGTGTCGTTTTCGCCGGACGGGAAGAAATTGCTTGTAGTAAAAGAAAAAGGTCTTGCCACAGTATGGGATTCTAATACGGTCAAAAAGGTTGAGCAGACACAGAATGATAATATTTTTGAAGCACTAACAAACGCAACGAAAGGCGATGGTGAGGAAGTCCGTTTTGAAATATCGTCTCTGACCTCCGCTGATTTTTCACCGGACGGAAAACGAGTGGTTACTCGCGGAGCTAGGGGAACAGTTATTTGGGATGTAATATCAGGAAAACCGCTATTTAGCAACAATATTTATTATGGAAATTTTTATGTATTATTTACGCCTAATGAAAATCAATTACTGTCGAAAAGTGATTATAAGTGGACTTTATGGGACACACGCGATATTACTTCGTGGCAACCGTTGTACACATGGAAATATGCAAAATCCGTAGAGTTTTCACCTGATGGTAAAAGGATAATTGTCACGGACGGTAATTTTGTCCGTATCCTTGATGCAAAAACAAGACAAGAATTACAAAAATTAGAACACCCGCAACGAGTAGATGTCTTATACGCAACATTTTCGCCAGACGGCAAGAAAGTGGTTACAAAAAGTGAGGATAATATTGCTCGTGTTTGGTTTTTTGATGTAGTGGAGTCCAAAGGTAAAAAAGAGAGCGAAGCAATAAACAACACCGAAGTGGACATGGCGGTGTATTTAAGAGTTGCTGGCTTTGAAGGTAAAGAAGCAACCGTTAAAAATTTACTTACTTATGGAACGGCTACATTGTGGGATGAGTTAAGTGAACTGAATAGACAACACCGCCAGGCGGATAATTTTGACAGACCGAATATCGAGAAACAACTCAAAGTAACCGCCAAGAAAATTGAAGTAAAACAAAATGAGATCAAAGACAAAATCTTTTATCAGGAATATTCCTATTCTCCGTACGGTTCTGAAGTGAAAGTCAACGGCTATACTGCAAGTTTCCCTGTTAGTATTGGTCAAGGTTTTATTCCTTTTGGAAACTTTAAAGAATTTAGCTCTCCCTTTCCAGACGTTACTTGTGAGATTGTGTTCAATAAACACAGCAATATTGAAAAGATAGTCGCAGACAAGATGGGAAGAATTTTACCAAAATGGGACAGTGCCACAATTAGCGGTAGAACAGAGAGTATCAAAAAACTTGTACGGGAAAAAGACAAATACCGCATTAAAGTATGGTTCAAAAACTTGCAAGGTGCGTACAACACGGAAGTTTACATGAGATCAATGAATCCTTGGGAATCACTCGGATCAAAAACGTATCTCGTCTGTTTTGCCGAAGTGATAAAAGTCGAAATCGTTGAGGTACAAGATACAAAATAAAAATAACCGTTTCGCGAAAATTTTTCGTGTGTTTCGTGGTAAAAAAGCTCAATATTTGTTACAAAAAACGTCAAACAAGAGTCTTCGGCATAGAAACTCCAAAATTAACATTAACCATTTCAAAACTAAATTTAAAAACATGAAAAAAACAAATTACAAAACACTAACTTTTTTTCGAGAAAACATTACAACATTACGTTTCTTTTTTACTGTCATTACCTTTGGTAGTATCACATTTGCTGCTACTTCATTTATGAAAGCAGAAGAGGAGAATCCTTTCAAGATAAAAGAGAATACAGGATACATCGAACTCGTTCACAAGGGGATTATTCGTCATGCTGTATTTTCACCTGATGGAAAATTGCTTGCTTCTGAGCATGGCGGATGGAGTACTACAGACGGAACTGTTACTATTTGGGATATAGTATCAGGAAAAAAATTACAAACGATACAACAAAAAGTAAATTCTTTGAGATTTTCGCCGGACAGCAAGAAAGTTGTCGCTGCCTGCGATGATAAAAAAGAAGCCGTTATCTGGGATGTTACGACTGGACAAAAAGAGCAAACATTCAATAATAATTCCGAAATTCGTTATGCTGAATTTTCTCCCAATGGTAAATTATTGCTCACAAAAGATGATGGTTGGGAAATTTGGAGTGTCGAAAAAGGAATTGAATTGAAAAACTTCGGGCATGGAGGTTATAGTGTTGCAACATTTTCATCCGATGGGAAAAAATTATTGTTAAAAAAGGGTAATTGGTTTGAATCAGGTGATGATCTACTCATTATAGACATCGCAACAGGAAAGGAAGTGTATAAGGATTATGGTATCTGTTTTTCACCGGACGGAACAAAAGTGTATAAGTGGAAAAAAATAGGAGGACTTGTTGATATGCAAACGGAAAAGGTGGTAAAAATATTAGAAAAAGATGATGATTTGTGGCGTGCATTGGGATACAGAACAAAAAACGATTGGGAAAGAAATGAGATTGGTAAGGACTATTCAGTTTCTGCCGACCGAAAACTGGCATTTTTTAATGATGATTATCTTCGTATTATTGGTTGTTGGGAAATTGACTTAGGTAATCTGCTTTTTTATTCTGCTCCGTATATCAAGCCTGAAATAGTAAAGAGAGCCAATATGATTCTTCGTGGAATGGATAAGAAAGGATTGCCAGTACCTTACATAGATGATTATAAGTTCTTTCATTTAACAGCTGACAGCGAATTAATGACAATACGTCGGGTAACCAAAGATAGTAGAAACATGACTATTGAAAACACAACCTTTGGATCCACGGTGATTGGAAAAGATAATTTTATTCCTCTCAAAGATTACGATACAGAGGTGGAAAAATTACGAATATCTCCTGATGGGAATTATTTAGCGCAGCTGGTACGTATTCCTAACTCCGACGGTTATTCATTTCAAATATACGATTTAAAAACTGGCGATAATATTTGTAAAATACAGGGCGACTATGACCGTAAATTTGTTGACATTTCGCCTGATAATCAGAAATTTATGGTACAAGTGTGCGTCAAATCCGGTGGTTACGACAATGGTTATAAAGAGGATTATCGTTTACAACTGTGGGATATTAAATTCGCCGAACAAGCAAACAAAAAAAATGTAGAAAAAGAGCAAGATGCCAATAGCATATTGCAAGAGGCATTACAATAAAAGCGTAACCGTTCATGCGTTTTTTAACAAGGGATTTTCGATCAAAATACGCGAAATATCCGTGAAAAAATGGGAAACTATTTTTCGCGGTTTACCGAGTTTTTTAGCGTGTTTCATGTTTGAAGATAAGTTGCGTGACGTTATATACTCAGGCTATTTTGAAATTCCTGAAGCTGGACACGCAAGCGCAACAACGTGAAGCGGTTGTTCAAAGGCGAAGCCTATCGCCCATACCGGCTTCGGTATATGTCATAAAAACTTCAAAATTTAGTATTAACCATTTCAAAACAAGTAACTATTCAGTAGCCTAAAAAGATTTATACTAAAGGAGTTAAATCCTATTACCGATTTGTTGTAAATTTAACGATCAAATCCATAATTGCTTAAATATTAGCAGCT
>JAIRYX010000151.1 GCA_031267635.1 Planctomycetaceae bacterium | reverse complement strand
AATAAAAAACTTGTACTGCGTTCTGTTATTGTGATTTTACTTGTTCTCCCGATTGTGGTAACAGTTTTCCGAACATGGAAAAACGATGCTTCAATTTACAAGTATAGAGATGTGCCGGGAATCAAAATCTCGATACCGGAAACAGTTGTCGGGCAGCGGGGATTTAACACTTGCGTTTCGCATGACGGAAAAACGATTGCGGTTGCCGGTAATGAGGTCATACCGCAAAATGTTTTTGAATTAAAAGGTGAAGTAATACTTCATTTAATGACAATGAAGTATTCCATTTTTGTCGGGGATTCTAAAGAAGGAAATTTTCAGGAGGTTTTCCAAAGTTTAGATATTGCTGGTACTGTTCTCGATATGACATTTTCTCCAGATTCTTCTAGCCAACTGGCATTCATTGTTGCAGAAATTCCACAAGAAATTCCGAAAACAATGGACGAACTTATGCAAATTGCACAATCCCCAGAAAAACGTAAAAAAGCTGTTGAAACTTTTACGAATGCCTACCGCGACGCCGGTATGGGAAAATATCGAAAAGTTTTGTATCTTCTGGATACCAAAACAAAATCAAGAAAAGAGTTATGTATATTGGATAATTGCCCGCTTCCGCCGCTAACTCCTGAAGAAAAATTTCTTGAAGAAAAAAACGTGAATACTTTAACATGGTCTCCGGCGGAAAAAGCAATTTTTTACAGTAACCGATCTTCTATAACAAAAATTGACTTGGACGGGGAAAAAACAAAATTTGATATTCCTGATGATACTATAACGTATATATTCAGTAATTTACATTGCGGAAAAAATGGTGAAGTAACATTTCTTGCGGGCGTGAAAAATAACACGTCGTACAAATTATTTTGTTTAGATAAGACAGGTAAACTCATTTTTTCAAAACTAGTTCAAGGATTTTATCCCGGAACATCTTATTTTGACGAATCAATTTACGCATTAATAAATGATTCTCATATCGCCGTTACGAGAACTGACGCCGATCTTCATAAAGCACAGATTCGTGTAACATCGTCTGATGTTGAAGTAAACGGAGAGAATGAAAGATTAAAGTTTAAGAAAACAGAATTTTCCGATCCGAACAATGTGCAATTTTATTATCAAGTTAAAGGTTTTCTGCCTGATACGAATGAATTTCTGCTTGTGAAACGCCGCGCGTTCAAATGGTTTGCGGAGGGTGAAAAGCGAGTCACACCGTTAGAGTGGCAGAACAAAAACGCTCCATGGGTTGAGTTGCGAAAAGTTAAGAATCCAATGGTAGGGGGTTCTCAAACAACAAAGCCGTGAAACCAAATGAATACGGCAAGGTTTCGGTATTCAACTCTCAAGAGAAATTAGAAAATGTTTACATATAGCAGCAAGTTGTGCAATTGATAAAATTACAGAAACATTTAGCGGCGTGTTTTTATATATTCCACGATAATAAATTGCCACTGATTCGTTGCTGAACTCCTAATTATTTATAGAGAGTTTATAGACGACATAAAAGTGCAATTTCTCGCCGTGAGAAGTATAGCTTCACTCTTTTTCTTCGGTCATTCCGTTCATTGCTTACTTTATTCGCGGTCTTTGCGTTATGACTGTTCTGCCGCTTAATTTTCACACAACATCATTTGTTCTTTGTTTCGTTGAACAAGAATTTTTCCGGGAAACATTTGTTGCTGGCATTTTTTTGACTCGTTGAGAACAAAATCAGCAAGGAGATTCCAGTGTTTATGCGTCATGTTGCGTAATTGCCAACATTGGCGTTTCCAGAGTTCCACAAAAAACTCACGAATCAAAAGACGCGGCTGAATACACAACAGCGATAAATCCACAATCACTTGCCGACGTCCGTTTTCTTTATTTTGGTTTGTGCGAACTGTCGTGGCACACTCAAAAAATTTTTCTGTATGAGAGGCAATATAATTTTTCCATTCGGCGACTTGTTCTCCCAATCGGCGGAGTGCGTTGGCAACCGACGGATTATATTCGTTGGCAAGCTGCGGCAAAAGTTCGTTACGGATTTTGTTTCGCGTAAAATGTGATTCCTGATTTGTCGAGTCCGTGCGAAATGGTTGTTTTAATGTTGTCAGATATTCCAAAATTTGCGTTTTTGAAAACCGTAGCATCGGACGCACAAGTGTAACCGCGTCGTTGAGCGGTCGCACCGATGGAATCCCCGCAAGTCCCGCAATGCCTGTTCCGCGAAGAATCCGGTGTAAAATTGTTTCTGTTTGGTCGTCGGCATTGTGTGCCGCCGCGACATAACGCAGAGCTTGTTGTTCGGCTGTTCGGCATAAAAATTTATATCGCAAACGCCGCGCTGCCGCTTCCAAACTCCCAGAATCGTCCGCCGCAAACATCGTGTTGTTCAATTGGCATTCATGGTAAGGAAAACGAAATGTTTCCGCAAGCTGACGGACAAATAAAGCGTCTTGATCCGATTCGTCTCCCCGTAACCCGTGATTGACATGAGCGACATGAATTTCTCCGAAAGAATTGGCAGACGGCGAAGAATGAGAAGTCAGAGAATGAGCGAGAGCCGCAAAACATCGCAACATCGCAACACTGTCCGCGCCGCCGGAAACTGCCAATAAAATTCCAACGGGAATCCAACGAATTGCGTTAGACGATTCGGTAAACTCACATTCCAACGCCCGATTGAGTTTTGCCTTGTCAAGCGTTTCCATTATTTTCCTCTCCTTGATTCTCGTGTTGACGTGTGGGAGGAGTTTTGGTGTCGGGTGGGTTGGCAAGATTGATGAAGTTATTCAATTCCTTTACGCCGTTTCCTTCGTAATCGGACACAAAAGAAGGGATTGACGGTGGCGTTTGTCGAATTTTTGGGGGCAACGGCGGCGGCTGAATCAACGCTTTAGAGGCAACGGCAGAATCTTCAACACAAACCATCAGTTGAGCCGTTTCCGAAGGCGGATTCAAAAAAAAGCGGATATTTCCGATTTGAAACTCGCTGCCGTTGGTAAGCGTCACTTCTGCCACACGCTCTTTATTCACAAACGTTCCATTCAATGAGCCGAGATCTCGCAATCGCACGCCGTCCTGATCCTTAAACAAAAGACAATGCCGCCGACTTACCATCGGATGCGGAATAGAAAGATTCGCGTCCTGACTTCTGCCGATAACCAACGGCAACGTCATCTCGCGGATTCCACGCCATTCGCCGTTATAATAAACAGCAAGTTTTACTTGTTTTGTCATGGGAAGCTTGTTTCATCTTGAGAGGGACTTTGGTGACGCTAAAGACAGATGTAACTTGCACAAATTTTATTTTTTACCTTCTCACTAACTCAAACTATCTATAAATAAAATTTTGATTCACAATGAAGGAACACGAGATTTTGCGCGAACATTGTTAGATCAAATTGAAGAAATTTATTTTAAAAATTTCATAATAATATTTTGTGTTGAAATTTTGTATTCTGTTTACTGTTTGGATATCTTTTAGCTTACGTTTACCGTTGTTGTGCCGTTTTCATGAACAATAATTGGCGGGAGTGTCTTTTTTTTTACGTTAGGGAGGTAAACTTCGTCGAGCGGCGTTGCGTCGCAGCTTCGCCGGAGTAAAAAGTAAATCACGGTTGAGGACGACCAAAAATACGCGAAGGCAAATGCGTCAAAACCAAACAACAACAAATTGTAATTGGTCGCCACAAGTCCGGTTTGACGAACCGTTTCACAAAAGACGAAATACGCTAATCCAACAGCAAGTGTGTAAACGACCAAGTTGCAAAAATGGTAAAACACGAATTGAAGAGGACGCTGATAAACGTAAGAAAATGCGCGGCTGACCGCGTCGAATGCGTCGGAACCTTCCGTACTGACGGCGGCGAACATAAGCGGCCAACCCAAAGCAAAACCAATCGTGATTAACACCGCGATCAACGCAAACGGAAATGCCAACGCAAAAAATATCCAATTGATGATTGCGCCGTATAATGTATTGTGAGCGAGAAAAATTCCGAATAGCCATAAAAGCCATTGAAAAATCCAAACAGGAATCAACGCACAAAAAATACCAAGCATCGGCA
>JAIRYX010000216.1 GCA_031267635.1 Planctomycetaceae bacterium | reverse complement strand
TTATAGCCGTTAGCATTGAATGCCGCGGCGACGCACGTGGAGATATGCACGTAGAGATGTTTGATTTTTCCGCGTTTTTTTCTGTCTTGGGCTTCGGCGATGATTGCCTGAATCTGTTGCTTGGAGAATCCCGGCAATTGTTGCGCGTAACCGAACGCGATTCGTTCCACCAAGTCAGGAGACATGTCATCAATTTTAACGAAGTGCATGAGTGATTTTTTGTATTCGAGATATTTTTCATAACGTTCGTCTCCTTCGTCGAAGTGGATTTTCAGCTGCTTAGTCGGCTTGCCTGTCGTGTTGGTTGGAATCGGCGTCTCTGAATTTTTAAAATTTAAATCTCCTTTACTCTTTTCTTTCTTTTCTTTTAAAGGGTTGTTATTGGCAAGTGAGACACCGACGGCGCAGTTGGTAGCGGGAAGTGTAACCTCTGGGTTACACTTGGCAGATTGAACTGTAACCTCTGGGTTACACTTGGCGGATTGAACTGTAACCTCTGGGTTACACTTGTAATGCCCGTATTTATATTTGATGATGATTTTTTTTTCGAGAAGTTTACTTAAAATTCTTTGTAAAACTATCCTGTTTATTCCGGCTACATTACACAATTCAACCGGTGTGTTGTAGCCAAGTTTTACAAGAAGGTAAACTAATTTTTCTGCACATCCCTCAATTTTAGAAAGTTCAGAAATATTCATAGAATCATGTCTCCCTTCTTTGACAAAGGAAGATAGTTTTTAGCAAGAAAAAGAAAGCCCGAACGAAGCATAGAAACTCCGCCGGGCACATAGTACGGGTTTGCAACGACAATTACGCTACTTAGTACACAATTGTCCCCGCACAGTACACCCCACCTGACTCGAACAGGTAACCTTCGGTTCCGTAGACCGATGCTCTATCCAATTAAGCTAGGGGTGCATAAAATATCTAATAATAAATCCATAATTGTGATATTAAAACAAATTGTAGTTTTTTGTCAAGTAGGGGAAATAATCCATTTCAAAAAATGTGTAATGCGTCCGGTGAACGAACGGCTAAAGGGATCGCTAAAGCACTGAAAATCGTGTTGCCATTGTGTCTTCACCTTGACAATAACAATGAATATGTTAGATTGATGTTCGTTAATTTTGTTTTAGGAAAATTGGAGTTTTTTGAGATTGAATTGTGGCAACTTCTAAAAATCCCTTTCTGTCCTGAAAATCTAACAATAGGGAAATTCTGAACTTTAATCAATTGGCCTAAAAATATACATTGCATGGTAAGGAATTGTATTGACTTCGTCGAGAATTCCTAAATTTAGAGGTTTTACAAACAGAAGTGTAAATTTCTAGCCATGAGGTGTCTATCAATAGATTCCGTTTGCGACAATAATTTCCTCCATTTCCTCGAAAAATTTTTATGTCCGAAATTCAAGAAAACAACAATTCCCGCAATTCTCAACTTGCCTACACTCCTTTAAAAAACGTTTCGCCAATTGATATTCCGCGCATTGAAAATGCGGTACGGGAAATCCTTGCGGCTGTCGGCGATAATCCCGACCGGGAAGGACTGCTCGAAACTCCGGCGCGGGTTGCACGAATGTATGCCGAGTTGTTTGGCGGTTTGCACGAAGATCCGCGACGGCATCTGAAAAAATTTTTCACAGAAAAATACGATGAAATCGTTCTTGTCCGCGACATTTCGTTCAACAGTATGTGCGAGCATCATTTGTTGCCGTTTATGGGACGAGTTCACATCGGGTATATGCCGAATGGTCGCGTGGTTGGATTGAGTAAGCTGGCACGTGTCGTTGACGTTGTCTCCAAACGTCCACAAGTGCAAGAAAGAATGACGGAAGAAATCGCGAATTTGTTATTGGAAGAGCTTCACGCGCGCGGCGTGGCGGTAGTGGTCGAGGCAAAACATACTTGCATGACGGTGCGAGGAGTCCGTAAGCCGGGCAGCATTTGCACAACATCCGCCATGAAAGGAGCATTTCTCAAAAATCATGCCACACGCGAAGAACTCCTGACGCTGATTTACGGGAATAAAAAATAGTAGTAAACGCGGAATTTTGAAATGTGAAAATCAATGATGTCTCTATTTATTTCGATCGACGGCGGCGACAGTTGCGGAAAAAGTACGCAAATCGCAATCCTTGCTAATTGGTTGCGTCAAAAAAATTATGATGTTTTTACTTGCCGCGATCCGGGTAGCACGCGGCTTGGCGAGGCAATTCGGACAATTTTGCTCAATCGTTACGATCTCGATATTTGCCGTATGAGCGAAACGCTTCTTTTTATGGCGGCACGAGCACAAATGCTCAAAGAAATAATTTTGCCGGAACTGAAATTAGGAAAAATTGTGCTCACTGACCGTTTTTTTCTTTCCACGCTTGTTTATCAAGGGTATGCCGGGCAAATACCAATTGACGATATTGAACAAATTGGAAAAATGGTACTTGGCAAAACGGTTCCTGATATTGATTTTATCCTTGATGTTCCGCTCGAAATTGCAGAAAAACGAAGGCAAAACCGCGAAAAAGACCGAATGGAAAAAATGGATAGAATATATCATAAACAAGTACGTCAAGGATTTTTAACGCACGCACATTTGAATCACGAGCGTTTTGTCGTGATTGACGCCTCGCAGTCTGTTGACACGATTGCTGAAAAAATACGTCAAGTTGTAGAAAAAAAATTAGAGGACAAACGGAAACCGGAAGGAACGAAATCATTCTAATTTTTAGGCAGAATGAAAAAAACAAAACGTTTAGTAAAATATTACGAGAGTTTGTTGGTCTTTTTGTATTATTGAGACGTTCTGTCGGACAATAATTTTGCAGAGTGCCAAATACGAGGTGCAGTGATGATGCGGAAAAACAGTTGCTAAAATCGCCGTGAACCAGATACAAAGAACAAGTAATTTTGGTGAATATCTTTAAGACCTTGTAACGACGCAAATAATACAATTTTTATAGAAAGATCTGAAACCATGCCAGCATTTTCTCATAAAAACTCAGTACAAACTGAAATCCATGCGATTACCGGAGCGTTTGGTTATTCTGGCAAATATATTGCAAGACGGCTTCTCGCTCAGGGAAAAACGGTTCGTACATTGACAAATTCGGTTGATAAACAAAATGAATTTTGTGATAAAATGGAAACATTCCCTCTGACATTCGACGACCTGCTAACGTTACAAGAATCGTTGACAGGAGTTTCTGTCTTGTACAATACTTATTGGGTACGGTTTAATCATCAGAATTTCAGGCATTCCATTGCGGTTGAGAATACCCAAAAATTGTTCATGGCGGCAAAACAGGTTGGTGTGCGGCGAATTGTTCACACGAGCATTACTAATCCGTCAGAAGATTCACCGCTTGAGTATTTTTCGGGAAAATCAATGCTTGAAACAGCATTGCAAGAATCTGGAATCGCACATTCTATTCTTCGTCCAACCGTTTTGTTTGGTAACGAAGATATTCTCATCAACAACATCGCTTGGTTACTTCGGCGTTTTCCGGTATTCGGTGTGTTTGGAGATGGTCAATACAAACTTCAACCGATTTTCGTCGATGATTTTGCGGCGTTGGCAGTAGAACAAGGTATGCAAACCGATCAACGAACCATCATCAATGCTATCGGACCAGAAACGTTTACGTATCGAGAATTGGTCGAGGTCATTTCACAAATTGTTCTTGGTAAAAAACGTATGGTTATTTCCATTCCAAACGAATTTGGGCTTGTGGTCAGCAAAATACTTGGACTTCTTACGGGCGATGTGCTGATTACGAAAGCAGAAATTATGGGACTCAGACAGAATCTCCTTTACGTTAATACCCTGCCTACTGGTTTGACGCGACTCACCGACTGGCTTACGGCACACCGTAATACCATTGGTAAAAATTATGCCAGTGAACTAAAACGCAGGATGTAACGGAAGTTCCTTTTCAATCAAACAAGAGTTTCCACTGTAAACTATTGATACTTTAGCATTTACGTCAATTTTTGTTTTTTGATTTGTTGGCTACATTTTTTAGTTTTGTTTTGGTGTTTGGTTTTGCTTTGATTTTTGCAGGGAGTATTTCCGGGATTGGTATGTTGGCAAGTATTAGGAGTTGTTCGAGTTCTTTGCGCGGTTTTGGGACATAAAGGGCAGGGATGTTACCGTCGAGTTGAAGCTCCACAGCACATAGCGTTTCCAATAACTTGATTCCTGCCTCAACGGTCATGTCCAACGTTTCCCAATATTCCCGCAATTTTTGTATTAACAAGTACGATAGCATCACGACCAACACATGTCCGCGTGTTCGATCTTTTTTTCGCACATAAATCGGTCGTAATTC
>JAIRYX010000178.1 GCA_031267635.1 Planctomycetaceae bacterium | reverse complement strand
GTAGCAAGCGATACAACAACTTTAACGCGGTCGGCTTCTTTGCGATCTCGTAGCGTTCGGTGCAACGCCTTCAATGACGAAATTTGCCGAGATGATAACTGATAATTTGCCATAAAAATGACTCCCCTCACAAGGATGATGGGCGAAGTATAGCAATTTCATCATTCCAAAGCAAGAGGAATTTCATCGTAGCCACAGGATAATAGGGCTTTGGGAACTCGCTTTTTTGATTTTTGGCGATTTTTCGTTATTTTATGTTTCCTTACATGTTGAAAAATAATCACTTTTCGACGTCAAAAGTTTCTTCAATCGGTGTATCCGGTTTGATTTCCACTTTGAGCGGCGTTTGTGAGACGTCGGAATATTTTTTCGGGACAATCGGCAGACGCTTTGCCGCTTTTTCAGCAAGTTTCGCGTTGTGCGCTAATGTCTCTTCATAACTCATTGCTTTTCCCGCATCGGCGTCTTCAAGCGGCGGTAAATCTTTCGACACCGTTACTTTATATTTGCCGAGCGGTGCGCCTTTTTGGCTGTATCCTGTTACTGTTGTGTGAATTTCCGCAACGCCTTGCGCGTCAGTTATTGCCCCGATTGCCCAAGCGCCGCCGGAACCGCTCTCCGGCGTAAATAAAACCATCGCGTTGTCCAACGGTTTGCCGTCCTTCGTGATTGTGATGCTACACGAAAACGTTTTTGGGAAACCTTCCGGTAATTTTTTACCACAACCGTAAAGTAACGATACAAACAACGCCAGTAATATAATGTTGTAAAATTTTTTCATTTTGAAGGTTTGTTTTAATTGAAAGATTGTTTTTAGTTTTTGTGCGATGTAAAAGGTATTGTCTGAACTATGATTTTATTCCATTAAAACCATTAGTTCAAAACACATAATTCATGGAGTGTTTACACTCCTCACACTTTAAAATTCAGTTTTTATCAAAAAAGGGATTTTGGGGACATGATAAACGATAAGCATTGTCTTAAACCGAATTTTCAAGTGGGAGAAGTATAACACACCACAACGTTTGTAAGCATAAATCACGGTACTGATACCGATTCTCCACCAGAAATCGTGCCAAGTGCGCCCCATACTCCATACGGTGAAGAACCGTCTAACGAGGTTGGACTTGCTGCCGATAAATCCGTTTGAATCGTATCACTGATAAAATGTACCGAACCGTCAACATAGACGGCATTCACGCCGCCGGTGTGGTTGCTGCCCGCTGAGAAGAAACCACCGTCGTGATTGCTTGCGTTACGTTGACAATGCGGACCATTAGGCGGCATCGAAGTCGTGAAACCGAGAATGGTATCAGTGAACACTGCCCATGAGCAGCCGCGATAATACGCACTGTCTGACAAACTATTGTCCTGACCGGCCATTGCCGTTGTAATCACTGTTGCAGTATCCTGATAGTTGTTTTTACTTCCGCTTGTTCCGAACGCAGCAGTCAAACAATTTTGCGGAACAATATTTCCGCTAATGGAAGTTGCAACCGTAATACCTCCGCCTTTGACGCTTCTTGAGCCGGCTTCTTTCACAACACATGTTTCGCTCAGTGCAATCGTGTTCGATGTTCCATCTGTGATTTCGGAAAGTTTGCAATAACGACCTCGCATTCCATGAACACCACGTGTTTTATTGTGTCCGTAGTTAGCGAGTCCGCCGCCTTCGCTACCGTTCCAACTGATGCCAGCCGTTCCACAAAGGTATGGTGCATCACCCCAACAGAACATATAGTTAGTTGTTTGATGACCTGCAAAGGGACCTTCCCCCTTGTTGTTTCCATCAGACGGGCATGACAACCCCGGCACATTAGAGAATGCGGCGTTGCGTCCTTTGAAATGCAGACGCGGCGGTTCAATCGCGTCATATCGTGCCTGCTGTTCAAAGAAGGGACAAAGGAACACAAGTTGGCTTCTCGCTCCCCAGACCGATGCTCCCGCACCTCCGCCGGAACCGGGCAACGTTTTGTGAGCATCTTCGTAGTTGAGCATCGCCAGCATCAACTGTTTCTGTTGGTTACTGCACTGCATTCTTCTTGCCGCTTCGCGCGCGGCTTGGACTGCGGGCAAGAGTAACGCGATCAAGATTCCGATGATCGCAATCACAACGAGTAACTCGACCAGCGTAAACGCTCGGCGAACAGAAGATTGTTTTCCAAATCGGGCAGAAACGCTCGCAATAACACGGGCAAACAAGAGGGAAATCGCACGTAAAACATAGTATGTAAGCCATTTTACGTACCCCCCCCCCCCGATACAGTTTGACGCAGTTCAAGAAAATCAAACGCCTTGTTTTGCTTTTTGTTCATCGCTAAACTCCTTCATTAAGTTTTGGGAATTTGAAAGGCAAAAATCACCATTGATCTTTGCCTAACAGTCAGTCTTGTTGATTGCTATTATATGCCAAGATTCAGAATCTTCAAAGGGGAATTTTGAAATTTTCAAGAAAATTTCAAAATTAGTTTTTAGCTTCAAAAAAGGAGACGTTAGAGACAAAAGGGGCTTGGGGATATAATAACACGAGAGACACTGCCTTAAAAGTCGAAATTCCAAGTGTGAGGAGTATAAGATGTTAGATTGTAACTCATGTTACGCACAGCAGTGAACATTCAGGACACACCCGCGTCCGGATTTTTCTCTCGGACGCCGGCTCGCGGGGCTCCGACGTCCCATCGGAGACGGCAATTCTTGGCTTTTGGGGTTCATTTTCTCGAAATTCTTTATTGATAAGGGTTTAGGGAACGTCCC
>JAIRYX010000140.1 GCA_031267635.1 Planctomycetaceae bacterium | reverse complement strand
AAGAGCGGAAGGGACAAAAGCCGATTGCGATCCCCGGCGAACCGCTCACGTTACGAGGAGTGATTTCAAAAGTTGTGGAAAAAGAGAGCGGCAAGATTCATTGTTGGTATTGATTGACGAATGTTTTTGGGGATGTGGACACGGGAAAAATTGCGTTATGGTACGACTATCGTTGGCAGATTGAGAGTTACTTTAGCACGGCAGACCGCCAACGGCGGGAACTTTATTATCGGGCTTGTTTGTGTTGTTAAGAATCATCGATTTTTTAGACCTCGTGAACGACGACCCAAAAAAAATCAAAAAAATACGTTCCACTATCAAAAAACTCTTGAAAAGCACCGCGTAACTTTTGTGTTAATACCTCATGTTACGCACTTTGCGCAAATAAGTTTTCAAAAAGGGAGTTACAATTCGTTGATTTGTTTTACGCCGTAGGGTTGCCCAGTACTGAACAACTGTGTTTTCGTCAAGGGGCAACCCTTACAGGGTTGGAACGGTTATCGTATTTGAAACCCCCAGTTAAAACTGGGGATTATTCACAGGGAACGCCTACGGCGTAAGGCGGAATGATTATTGGATGCCTTTAACATATGATAACTCTATTTCGGACTGAATTGAAATTCTGCGTAACATGAGTTAATAAGCAGTTCGCCCGCTGTTGCAGATCACCGATCTACCATGCAGAAGCCCTTTGACGGTCGCCCGACAAATGGGGAAACGAATAAATGCGTGAGTTGCTCGCATATTTCGCTTATTTTACCGCATCTAACAAAGTTAAAAAAGGATATGGAGAAATTCTCAAAGTTATAGAATGAAATTTACACAGTAATAAATATTGAAAAAACTGTATTTTTCAAAAATATATCGTTGCTCTTCAATTCAAAATATCACAAACCATTATAAAGGAATGATTTACAACTATATTTTACAAAAATTCTATAAATGCTGAAATTTTCCTTGTGTTTTCCTGTAAACGTGATAAAATTAATTTTACTTAATCGGTGATGGTGATCTCAAATGTCAAACACGACACGGATCGAACCGGTATTCTTTATTGTTGAACGCTTTTGCAAGTATTGCATTAGTATTCGGGCGCATGGTCACTCAGTGGGTGGGCTCTGGACGGGACAGAGTATTAATCCTGGTAGGAGTAAAATGACTAACGTTTTTCCTTACAATGGAATTGCGTAAACGGTGTGCGCCCGGTCTGAATGCTTTTTAGGTAGCTTGATACGGTTGCATTTTTGTTTTTCGCTTTTCTATATATTTTGTTTAACATTCACTTTATTTACTCAAACTGTAAATAAAATATAAAAATCTTACGTTGTTATTTACAAACAAGTTACGTTAATTTCAAATCGGGATAGGGAAAATTCTGCGTTTTTTGACCATTCAAAATTGGATAAAAATACACAAACATCCCTCAAGTACCCCCTATTATCGGATCAAAATACGTCACTTTGAGATTTTTTCACTTTGTTGTTTACAGTTTGAGTTATTTAAATTGCATATTTCGGTGTGCTGGTACTTGCGTTTGCGCACTCGCCGAAAGCATTAACGAATCTTCCATGTCTTTTTAATGTCTCAAAGATGGGGCTAAATCCCTCGCTCCCAGGCGACTCTTTTAGTTTCACATCCTTGTTTGGTGTATTTGTTTTATGGCCGTATTGAAGCAGTAAAAACCAAACTATTATGTGTTACTATCAGGTTTTGCTGTAAGGTGCCGCTTTCAATCGAAGCTGTTGAGACTATAAAATAACAAACACTATCACCGCAAGCGTTAGGATTTCAGTCCGTAACTCGCGGAAGGCAACCCACCTGCTTCAGCAGGTGGTAGTTCAGTTAACGAAATTACTTTAAAACTATATTTTAGGAGATTTAAGATGTCAAGAACATTTTCATTGGCGACGTTTTTTCGTATGGTTCCCCATTCGCTTTTACAAAAACTGTTTCAATCATTTGAGATTGATACGCACGAACTCGCATGGGTGGCGATAAAAAAACGGGAAATCAAACAGTTTCTTTCGCTTGTTCAAGAATTACCGTTGGAAAAACAGAATCAATTGGAAGGGCTTTGTTACGATGTTTTTGAACTCGCATCCAGTAGCGGCTGGGATGCTTTATGTGAAATGGCAGAGTATTATCAAGAACACGATTGGTATTCTCTTTCGCCGGAAAAAACGACGCTTTATGCCAAATCGCTCTGGACATGGCTTCATTATCCGAATGTATTTCAGAAGGCGCTGGAATTTCATCAGGTTGAAAACGCTTCATGGTGGCGTAAACGAAAAGATTTACCGCAACTTATACCTGATTGGAATGAAGACATTAGAAAATCATTAGAGCAAGCATTGCAACATTTTTTCATCGAAAAACAAGAGCGCGGTCATGTTTGCACAGTAGAAATGCAGCATTATAAAACCAACGTCTATTATTTTATCGCCTATCCCGACGATCATGTCAAAGCGGTTTTTCATCATAACGAATCGGGAAACTTAGTTTTGCGAAAAATTCGCCCGACATTTGAAATCATTTTTGCATATAATAGCGCAGAAGGAACTCTGGAATTACATACTAAAGGCGGAAATAAAACCAAAGCCGCATTAGAAGAAATTTTTATAAAAACCATTCTCGGAGAAGAAGTCGAAATTTGTTCCGAACAGGTGTATGATTTATCGGTGTTCAAAAGAACGGGATTTACTATGCTTACCGATCCCAATGATTGTATTCGGATTCAAATCAGGCAAGTAAGAATTTCTTGGGGACAAGGGAGGTCTATTTTATTTCGAGCGGATCAAGAGCCGGACATTCTGGCTTGGATACATCGTGTTATCAATCAAGAATTATTGCCATGGGAAGATGCGGTTATTGATTATATCAAATTGCAATTTCTTTTTTTACCGATGGAATTTGCACGCAAAGGTTCGTTAACCTTTGAGTTGAACATTCCGAACCGTTCCACGTTACAAGAGAAAAATCCGCGAAAAACGGAAATCATACGCAAGTATTTGAAACAATGGGGAATTGAATATGAACAAGATATTGAGAAATCTGTTAACGCGGTTAGTTATTGACCCCTCGTATTTTTACGGATGGGAACAAGAACAGATGCCATGGAAAAAATTGGAGATGCAAGATTTTTTGATTCCGAAACCGCCGCCTGTTTTTATTTCGTGTAAGAGCGGACATTCGGCGGAGATTCATTGGTTAACAAATAAGCAAGGGGAAAATATTCCCTATCGTTGTTGCGCGGAGTGCGGATATGAACTAATGAATTTACAAGAGATTCGTTGTTGGAGTCCTGTTTTGGAACCGATTTTAAAACAATTGGTTCAAAAATTTGAAATACGCGGAGTCATGCAAGCGGTCATTCCTAATGTCTTTTGGAAACTTGGACGCAAGAAGACAAAAGAATTTGTTTATATCCGGCGTTTATTGCCCGATGAAAGGGAGATGATTTTGAAAGAACTTATGACAATGCCGCAAGCGGTTGTTATAACAGGAACGAAAGCAACACTTCAAAAGATTCAGCAAGAAAAAATTGAAAATCTGTCGATATCGTTGGAAGAAATTGCAGAAATCAATGAACAAGGAGAATTTCATTTAAACTTTCCTATCATTGCAGATATTTTAGGTGACTTGGTTAAACCGGTTTATAAGCCGTCGCGTCTTAAAACACCTCCGAAACGCGACCAGTTTGCGGCAAAAATTGAGAAACTTACCCGTGAATTGAAACAGTATTTGAAGAATGCGCGAGAACACGCTCTTGCTACGGCGAAGAATAGCAATATACAATTTTTACCGCCGCCGACAATGGAAGAATTAGCCAAATGGACGAATATGAGCAAGTCCAGCGTTTATCGCTGTATCAACGACAAAGAAGCAAATACGTTGAAATTCCTTTGGGACAAAGCTCATGATACAAAAGCTATTCTTCAATGAAACGATAGTCCATTCGGTTGAATGGACTTTTTTGATGTGTGGTAGTTTTGGTAATAATGTTTATTTGAAGTGAATAAATAAAATCGTCTTCTTAACCGTAAAACGTTGCCGCCATAAATCGTTTCCGTTATACTTCTTGCACTTGAAATTTCGGTTTTCACTGGCGTCGTTATACTGTAAAATCCGGTTCATTCATAAAACCGAAAACTCAAGTACAATGAGTATAACGGGGGTTCAGATTGAGCAATTAAAAAAACATTCGGGCATTCGTCGTATCTCTGCACTTCGTGGCGAATCCATACACAAGTTTATTGAAGATGGTCTTGTTGAGCGTTCTCTTTGTGACAAGAAAAATGTCGCCGAGATTATTGGTCATGTTCTAAAATTATTGCACAGTCAAATCCCTTAACATTTCCTACTATTGTATTATAATTATTCCTCTATACAATCCAGGAGGAGTATTAGTATGACTTTAATTACACTCAAAT
>JAIRYX010000139.1 GCA_031267635.1 Planctomycetaceae bacterium | reverse complement strand
AAGAGCGGAAGGGACAAAAGCCGATTGCGATCCCCGGCGAACCGCTCACGTTACGAGGAGTGATTTCAAAAGTTGTGGAAAAAGGGTGCGGCAAGATTCATTGTTGGTATTTATTGACGAACGTTGTTGGGGATGTTTTTGGGGATGTTGACACGGGAAAAATTGCGTGATGGTACTACTATCGTTGGCAGATTGAGAGTTACTTTAGCACGGCAGACCGCCCACGTCGGGAACATTATTATCGGGCTTGTTTGTGTTGTTAAGAATCGTCGATTGTTTAGACCTCGTGAACGACGACCCCAAAAAAATCAAAAAAATACGTGCCACTATCAAAAAACTCCTGCAAAGCACCGCGTAATATTTGTGTTAATACTTTTGATTCTACAAACCTCCCCCAAATATTCGCAAGCCCTCTTATTTTTCAACGGTCACATTTGTTGGAAATGAGGTTTTTAGAAGTTCCCTTAAGTTTGCTTGGAATAAAGACGCATTTTCCAATGGCAAAACGCAACAGCAATAATTCCAATGTCGTTCCCTTTTATCATTGGACGATATATTGACAAAGCGTTCAAATATAATCATTGCGCAGCTTCGGCAACAACTCCAATACCATTTATACGCTTCAAATCACCTTTTTAATGCCCGTGCTGCCAATGCTTTCGACGGAGGCGGAACGTTCGTTTCGTGTTGCGGTAAAGCGGACACAAGATTTGCTTGGTGCTCCCAGAATAGGTTTTTCGCTCTCATTTAACACGGGAACCTACTTCTCCATTGCCAAAAGTAAGATGAACGAAAATGTTCCCCCCAAAATAGACTTGTTATACTTGAAAAACAAAAATTTAAAAACCAACACGCCCAAACGAACCACAACAAAAAAATGAAGAGATAACAAATATTCACACTTAAACAAGTCCCGAAAACTCCACCATAAAACACAAACATCAAAAAAATAAAGAAATATATGTGCAAGCAGTATTTAAGTATAAGGGCACATATTGGTGCAATTCGGGCTACTAAGGGAATTTTATAAATAAGAGCGGCAATAATAATATTTTCCGGTAACAATGACGGTAACTTTCAGTTACCCAAGTGCGGATTTATTGGCTTTGAGCGACTGAATAGTTACTTTTCATGTTTGCTGCTCTTGGAATGTTCTGATTGCTGCGGAAATGCGGAAATAATGATTTTTTGAGCCAATGGATATGGACATTACTGAACGGTGGTAAACAGTAAGTACTACCATTTCAACAATAATCAGTGGTAGGTTCTCTAAATATCTTTGATTACTTTACCAATTCTTCCTATCTTCACGCTGTTTCTGCCAAGGATTTTCAAAATTCCATAAATTTAGCACTTTTTTTTATTTTTCTGCCGTTCTCTTTGCATTGTGAGTTAAATTCAAGTAAAATAAGCAAAAATAACAATACTAAAGTGTGTATTGTTGAGTAAAAAACATTAGGGAACTTCTAAAAACCTCATTTTCAACAAACGTGACCGTTGAAAAATAAGGGCTTACGAATATTTTGGAGAGGTTTTTAGAAGTTCCCATTAACTAGAGAAATGGATAAAAATGACGAGTTTTTTAATTTTGCTGGCTGATCTGGACGCTTCTCCTGCGATGTTTATGCTTTTGGGGGTGATTGCCGTCTTGTTTTTTCTCGCGCTTGCGCTGTTTGTGTTTGTCAGGTATTACAAACGCTGTCCCAGTAACCGGATTATGGTAATTTTTGGGAGCGGCGGACAAGGACAATCGGCGGTGTGCATTCACGGTGGCGCACGGTTTATTAAGCCGATTGTCCAAGATTACGCCTTTTTGAGTCTCGAACCTATGCAAATCGAAATTCCGCTTCGCGGCGCACTTTCGATTGAAAACATCCGCGTCAATGTGCCGAGCGTGTTCACTGTCGCTATCGGCACGACCGACGAACTCATGCAAAACGCGGCAATCCGCCTTTTGGGACTTCCAAAACACGACATCGCCAAACAAGCGGAAGACATTATTTTTGGGCAGTTGCGGCAAGTGATCGCGTCGATGCAAATTGAAGAAATCAACCGCGACCGCGACACGTTTCTCAATAATATTCAAATGTCGCTTGATCCAGAACTTCGTAAAATCGGGTTGATTTTGATTAACGTCAATATCACCGACATCACGGACGAATCAGGATATATTGAAGCAATCGGACGAAAAGCGGCGTCGGAAGCGATTCAAAAAGCGCGAGGCGACGTTGCCGACAACGAAAAGATGGGCGAAATCCGCGTCGCGGAAGCGGAACAACAAAAAACGATCCAAGTGGCAAACGCCAATAAGATCAAGATAATTGGAACGCGCGAGGCAGAACGCGAACAAGCGGTACGAGTCGCCGAGTTGAACCGCGATCAGGAAGTGCGTTTGGCGGAACTTGAAAAAGAAAAAACGGTCGGCGAACAATCCTCGCAATTTGAGCGCGAATCGCAGGTGAAAGAAGCGGAGCGGGAAATGCGGGTACGGTTAGCGGAAGCAAACGCAACAGCGGTGGAAGGCGAAAACCGTGCGCAAGGAACGATTGCCGCGTCGCAAGCCGAGTTGCAAATAAAACGTGCCGAAGCGTATCAACTTGGGGAAACGAAAAAACGCGAAGCGGAAGCGGCAGTACTTGCGGCGGAACACCGTGCCAGAGCGGTTGCGGCAGAAGCGGAAGCGTTGCGGATTGAAGCGCAAAAACGCGCCGAACTCGAAGCACCGGCAAAAGCGCAGAAAGCGCAAACGATTGTTGAAGCGGAAGCGGTTGCCGAACAACGCCGAATTGAGGCGGAAGGCGACGCGAAAGCGATTTTCGCTAAACTCGAAGCGGAAGCACGCGGTCAATACGAAATTCTTGCGAAAAAAGGCGAAGGTTTACAGCGAATTATCGAAGCGTGCGGTACGGCAAAAGACGCATTTCAATTGCTGTTGCTGGAACACTTTGACAATCTCGTTGATGCGTCGGCGAAGGCGATATCAAATATCAAATTCGACAAAATTATCGTTTGGGACGGCGGCGGTCAAAACGGCGCAAACACGACCGCAACATCGAGTTGGCTACATAATATGGCGAAAACGTTACCGCCGATGATGCAAGTGATGAAAGAAATCGGCGGCGTTGACATCCCCGAAACCCTCGCTACGTTATCGCCGTCGGAAACGAAAAATAAGGAAGAAAATACGGAATCAAATTCGAAATGATTTTTGATTTTGGAACGCGAGCGTCTCACTCACAAATGTTATGGGCAAGACATCCGCGTTCCGAGTATTCCCTTCATTTTAAAATTCGTGTATTCGTGACTAAAAAAATATTTTGAAAAAATTTAAGAAAATTTCCCCAAGTTCCAATAATTTGTATTGACATAATCAATTTATTTGCACATAATAATTTACTGAATGGTGAATATCTACAGTGGTTTTTGTCATTCCATTTCAAAAAAAACTAAAATTAAGGAGTTTCAGTGATGAAGAAATTGAACAAAGCGTTTAACTTTCTTGAATTGTGTCAAAATGTATCGGGGGGGGGG
>JAIRYX010000116.1 GCA_031267635.1 Planctomycetaceae bacterium | reverse complement strand
TTTTCCATTTTTTCCGGCGTGGAATGGTCTATCAACGTCCAGTCGATTTTGATAACCGGATATTGTTGCGACCAGTCCCATTTATCGTAAATATAAAGACCTTCGAACAGTTCTTTCTGTCCCTTGAACAGAGCTTCCATCGTGCTGACAAGCAACGATTTCCCGAACCGGCGCGGACGAGAAAGGAAATAGACTTTTCCGTTTGAAATAATACGATGGATGATGTCGGTTTTATCCACATAAATACAGCCGTTGCTGCGTAAATCTTCAAACGACTGTCTGCCCAATGGTAATTGTTTCATAACTGATTCCTTTTATACTAAAGTTACTTTAAAATTCATGGAGTTGAACACGAGAGCGCAACAACGGAATTTTCCTTTTGTACGGGACAAAATTTATGCTATAAGTCTATTGACTTGTAGTTATGCCAAATTTTTGTTTTCGATTGGCAAGCTGCATTCATTTTACATTGAAAAATAAAGTCCATGATAGAGATCATGATATGCTTTTTTTATCTTTTATCAAGAGGAAAGACAATCAATCATCAACGCGGCAATTGACTGAGGACGCTTTTTTGGAAACACCGTAAATTCAATCGCCAAATGAAAAATTTACCGAAGAAAAAGGGAACTTCCGTTTTAAAAACTCGTTTTTTCATTACGTGGTAGGTGATGTTTCGCCGAAGCGTTTTCACACGCCATTGCGTTGCGGATAGGTAACCGGCATCGTCAACTCGGCAAGAACTCAGTGTCGGCGAGTACACCGACGCGACCGTGGGTGAAAACCTTTCGCCAAAACATTGCCCGCCTTTTGAAACATTGCAATATTGTAAGGGCGACGCTTGTCGTCGTCCTTTTTTTCCGTAGGGCGTTGTTCTACGCTATTGTGGTATTGCCCCTTCGGGGCAAAATAGAGTGACGAGTGACAAAATTAGTCTCTCTCCACTACTTTCCGTCCCTTGCAGGGCTACGGAAAATCATTCGTCATGGACTTTCTACCTACGGTACGTAACATGATTTAAAAATATGATTTAGAAATCATCGGGAATGCCGGTATCAATATGTTCGGGAGTCGGCGGGAAGTTGACGTTGAATCCGGGAGAAAAATCGGGATAACTCGCGTCGCTTTGATTGGCAAAATCAGCGTATTCTTCAATCGTTTTGTCAGACAAATTCTGGAATCGGGTATATTCGCCAATCCAATTGAGTTTAATATCGCCGATAGGTCCGTTACGTTGTTTAGCAATAATAATTTCCGCTTTTCCGGCGACTTCGTCGTAACCTTTATCTTCCGGTTTCATTTCTTTATCCGGCCGGTGGACGAACAACACAACATCAGCGTCTTGCTCAATCGCTCCCGATTCCCGTAAATGAGCAAGTCGGGGACGAGAGTCTTTTGTTGCCAAATCCGCCTGCCGGTTAAGTTGAGCGAGGCAGAGTACCGGAACATGTAATTCCCGCGCCAAACCTTTGAGACGTCTTGCGTTTTTCGCAACTTGTTCCTGCCGCGGATCGGTTTGATTTTCCGGTTCGATCAGACCGAGATAGTCGATCACAATCAACCGCAAATCGTTTTGCCGTTTGAGCCGCCTTGCCACTGCGGCAATTTCCGACACGGTACGGCTGGGAGTATCGTCAATAAACATTGCCGCTTGCGACAAATCGTTGGCGGTTTCCATGAACCGGTTTTTTTCTTCTTGGGAGAGGAAATTCCGGCGGATTTTGTTACTGTCAATTTTTCCGCGCGAACAAATCAGCCGCAAGGCGAGTTCTTGAACGGACATTTCGAGGCTGACCAGCAGGACGGTTTTGTTAAGAGTTACAGCGACATGTTCGGCGATATTGGTTGCCAACGCGGTTTTCCCGACGCTTGGTCTTGCAGCAAGAATAATGAGTTCGTTGGGATGCATTCCGTCGGTCATTTCGTCTAGATCGTAAAAACCGGTTTTAATGATGTCCACATCGCCGCTGACTTTCCGATCAAGATAACTCCCCGCCTCAAGCATAATACTTTTAATGTCGGAAATCTGGTTGACGGTTTGTGATTCGCAGAGTTTGAATACTTGTTCGGCGGCTTTGTTCAGGAGGTTTTTGCTTGAGGTTTCCGGCGCGAACGCTCCCTGAATGAGTTCGGAACTGACGTGAATCAGTTGCCGCAACGCGCTTTTTTCGCGAACAATTTTGGCGTAATATTCGGCGTGGACGGTAACATGAACCGAGTTCATCAACTCGCCGAGATATGCCTGACCGCCCACCGCGTCCAACTCATCCGCCGTTTGCAGCCGGTTCAGTAACAAGAGGAGATCGATTCCGCTTCCTTCGTTCCGCATTTCGATGAGATGTTTGAATATTCGGCGGTTTGAGTCGAAGTAGAAGTCGTCGGCGTTAACCAGCAGAACGACGGCATCGTAGAGTAACGGATCAAGAATCAATGCCCCAATGACTCCGCGTTCGGCGTCGATATTGTGTGGCGGGACATTCCCCAACGCGGAAAGATCAATCGCATCGGAATAATTTGTTTTTCGGGATTTCTGTGATTTTTGAGTTTTTTTCTCGGAAATATCGACCATGGAATATTTTAACAGCGCATCA